>CAMLJW010000029.1 GCA_946480485.1 uncultured Streptomyces sp.
AGCCCGACTTCTGGTCGCCCAGGGTGATCGGCCCGAAGGCGACCCGCACCAGCTTGTCGACCGGGAAGCCGGCCTCGGCCAGCATGCGCCGCACGATGTGCTTGCGGCCCTCGTGGAGGGTCACCTCGACCAGGTAGTTCTTGCCGGTCTGCTCGACGACCCGGAAGTGGTCCGCGCGGGCGTACCCGTCCTCCAGCTGGATGCCGTCCTTGAGCTGCTTGCCCAGGTCGCGCGGGATCGGGCCCACGATGTGCGCGAGGTAGGTCTTCTTGACTCCGTACTTGGGGTGTGTCAGCCGGTTGGCCAGCTCGCCGTGGTTGGTGAGCAGGATGACGCCCTCGGTCTCGGTGTCGAGGCGCCCGACATGGAAGAGTCGCGTCTCGCGGTTCGTCACGTAGTCACCCAGGCACTGCCGGCCCTCGGGATCCTCCATGGTCGACACGACGCCCGCGGGCTTGTTCAGCGCGAAGAACTGGTAGGCCTGCGTCGCGACCGTCAGCCCGTCGACCTTGATCTCGTCCTCCTCCGGGGCGACGCGCAGCCCCTGCTCGAGCACGATCTCGCCGTTGACCTCGACCCGGGCCTGCTCGATCAGCTCCTCGCAGGCGCGCCGCGAACCGTATCCCGCCCGCGCGAGCACCTTCTGCAGCCGCTCACCCTCCTGCTCGGCACCGGGGAAGGTCTTGGGGGGCTTGACCTCCTTCTTGCCGGCGTACCGCTCGCGGTTGCGCTCCTCGGTCCGCGTCTCGTACTCGCGTGAGGCCGAGGGAGCCGTACGGCGCCCTCCCGTCCGCTGCTCGCCCTTCTTGGGCCCGCCCTTGGCTCCGCCGCGCGCGGAGGCGCCGCGCCCGGACTTCGGGCCGTCCTTCGAGGCGCCGGGCCCCACGTCGTAACGGCGCTCCTCGGGGCGGGGCTTCCCGGCGCGCTTCTGCTTGTCGTCGCGCCCTCCCCCGGACTTCGGCCGGGGGGTGCCCCCACCCGCCCCCCGGTAGTTCCCGCGTCCGCTGTTCCTACCGCTACCGCTACCGCTGCTTGGCATCAAAGTTCCGTCGTCGTGTCGTCATCTGCGTCCGGTGCATCCGGATCGAACGACGGTACGCCTTCCTGCGTGTCGGCCTCGATCGCGTCCGCCTCCGGGAGGAAGGGCGCGAGTTCCGGAAGCTCGTCCAGACCGCGCAGGCCCATCCGCTCCAGGAAGTAGTTCGTCGTCCTGTACAGGATCGCACCTGTTTCGGGTTCCGCGCCCGCCTCCTCGACCAGACCGCGCTGCAGGAGGGTACGCATCACACCGTCGCAGTTCACTCCGCGTACGGCCGAGACGCGGGAACGGCTGACCGGCCGGCGGTACGCCACGACCGCGAGCGTCTCCAGGGCCGCCTGGGTCAGCCGGGCCTGCTGTCCGTCCAGTACGAACCGCTCGACGGCCGCCGCGTACTCGGGCCGGGTGTAGAACCGCCAGCCGCCCGCGATCAGCCGCAGCTCGAAGCCGCGGCCCTGCACGGTGTACTCGTCGGCCAGCGTGCGCAGCGCGTCCGCGATCTGTCGCCGGGGCCGCTCCAGGATCTTCGCGAGGTGCTCCTCGGTCGCGGGCTCGTCCACGACCATGAGGACAGCCTCCAGGGCGGCCCTGAGGTCGAGGTCCGCGACGGTGCGCAGCCCTGCCGGGACCTCGGTCGAGTCCTCGCTCACGCCTTCTCCTCCTTGGGCACCTCGGGGGGCCTGTCGAACTCGTCCGTCACCGTGGGCTGCGCGTCGCCGTCCCCGCCCGTCCAGCGCACCAGCAGCTCTTCCAGCGCCTCCTCCTGGTCTAGCGCGACGGCCTTCTCTCGGTACAGCTCCAGGAGGGCCAGGAACCGGGCCACGACGGTCAGGGTGTCGTCCGTGTCCTCGACCAGCGCGCGGAAGGTGGCCTCACCGGCCTCCCGCAGCCGCGCCACGACGATCTCCGCCTGCTCCCGCACGCTGACGAGCGGGGCGTGGATGTGATCGACGTACACCTGCGGCCTGGGCTTGGGCTGCATCGCCTTCACGGCGAGCTTCGCGAACCCCTCCGCCCCGATGCTGATGACGACCTCGGGCAGCAGTTCGGCGTGGTGCGGCTCCAGTCCCACGGTACGGGGATACCGGCGGGCCTCCTCTTCGAGACGCCCGCTGAAGATGTCGGCGATCTGCTTGTACGCCCGGTACTGCAGCAGCCGCGCGAACAACAGGTCCCGCGCTTCGAGCAGGGCGAGGTCCGCCTCGTCCTCCACCTCCGCGGACGGCAGCAGCCGGGCGGCCTTGAGATCGAGCAGAGTCGCGGCGACCACAAGGAACTCGGTCGTCTGATCAAGATCCCAGTCCGGCCCCATGCCACGGATGTGCGCCATGAACTCATCAGTGACCTTGGACAGAGCCACTTCGGTCACATCCAGCTTGTGCTTGGAAATCAACTGAAGCAGAAGATCAAACGGCCCCTCGAAGTTCGCAAGCCGCACGGTGAAGACACCGTCACCGGGCTCGTCCGGTTCTCCGACGTCGACGGGCGCGCCGGCTTCGTGGGACCCGGCGGGCGCGGCGGCAGGCGGTGCGTCGTCATGCCCGCCGGCGTTGTGGGCGGGCGTTCCGCGGGGCGATGGGGGTGGGGGTCCCCCCTGCTCGATCGAAGCCGAGAGCTTGGGAGAGGGTGGGCCCAACGCCCCGCGGTCCGCAGCCGAAGAACCGTCCTCAACCAGCGACTCCTTCTCCGCCGCGGGCGGCTCGACCAGCGCTGCGGGAGCGGGCGGCTCACCCCTGGCCGGAGGCGATGGCGGAGCCCCCGGCCCCCGCCCCAGCGCACGCCGACGACCGGCAAAGCCGGATGCGGGGGCGGAGCCGTCGTACGAGGTCATAGCCGTCGCAGGCTACCGCTTACCGCCCACGAAGCCGACGTACAAGAATGCTGGCGTCCCCCCGGGACTCGAGATCCGCCAGGACCACGGCGACCGCCTCGCGCACGATCCGTCCGCGATCGACGGCGAGCCCGTGCTCGCCGCGCAACACCAGCCGAGCATGCTCAAGATCCATGAGCTCCTCGGCGGACACATACACCGTGATCTTCTCGTCGTGCCGCTCGCGCCCGCTCGGCCGCCGTGCGGAAGCGCGCCCGCGCCGGCGCCGTTGGGGCTGCGCGGCGGCAGAGCCCTCCTGCGCCCCCTGCCGTCGCGCGGAGCGCTCCGCGGCCGCGGCCCCGCTGCGGGACTCCCCCGCGTCGGAGGAGTCGGAGTCCGTGGCCACATGCTCGGCACCCTCGCCGTCACCACCCTGCGCGGGCACCGACTGCGGCGCGTCTTCCCCGGAGCCGGAACCGGAGTTGGCAGCGGTATCGCCCTCGCCCGCCGGAGCCGGCACCCGGGCCTCACCGTTGGCCTGGCGCCTGGGGGTGGACGCCTGCAGTGCCATTCCCCCGGTCGTACGGAACAGTTCGTCGGCCCCCGGCAGACTCACTCGGCGTGACACCGGGCGAGCACCTCCCTGGCGAGCTGGCGATAGGCGGCGGCACCGACCGAGTTGGAGGCGTACGTGGTGATCGGCTCACCGGCGACCGTGGTCTCCGGGAAGCGGACCGTGCGCCCGATGACCGTGTGGTAGACGTGATCGTCGAACGCCTCGACGACCCGCGCGAGTACCTCGCGGCTGTGCACCGTGCGAGAGTCGTACATCGTCGCGAGGATGCCGTCCAGCTCCAGCTCGGGGTTGAGCCGCTCCTGGACCTTTTCGATGGTCTCGGTGAGCAGCGCGACACCGCGCAGGGCGAAGAACTCGCACTCGAGGGGCACGATCACCTTGTGAGCGGCCGTCAGGGCGTTCACGGTGAGCAGGCCGAGCGAGGGCTGACAGTCGATCACGATGTAGTCGTAGTCGGCCATCAGCGGCTTCAGGGCGCGCTGCAGCGTGGACTCGCGCGCGACCTCGGACACCAGCTGCACCTCGGCGGCCGACAGGTCGATATTGCTGGGCAGCAGGTCCATGTTCGGGACCGCGGTCTTCAGGAGCACCTCGTCGGCCGCCATGCCCCGCTCCATGAGCAGGTTGTAGACGGTGAGGTCGAGCTCCATCGGATTCACGCCGAGGCCGACCGAGAGCGCGCCCTGCGGGTCGAAGTCGACGAGCAGGACCCTGCGTCCGTACTCCGCGAGAGCGGCGCCCAGATTGATGGTCGACGTCGTCTTGCCGACGCCGCCCTTCTGGTTGCACATCGCGATGATCTTCGCGGGGCCGTGATCGGTCAGCGGACCCGGAATCGGGAAGTACGGCAGCGGGCGCCCGGTGGGGCCGACGCGCTCACGGCGCTGCCGGGCCGCGTCGGGCGCGAGCGTGGCCGCGTACTCGGGGTCGGGCTCGTATTCGGCGTCGGGGTCGTAGAAGTGCCCCTCGGGCAGGTCGTCGTAGTCGGCGAAGTGGGTGCGGTTATCGCCACTTCCGTTGCCGGCCATGGCGTTCACGTGATGGCCATCCATGCTCTGGTGGACTGTCTGAGTCATCTGCGGACTCTGGTGGGCTGCGAAGGTGCGCACAGCTACGGAGCCGACAGCCTCGAGCCCCGTGGGCCTCGGGCCCTGCGCAGGCATTCCTGCTCGACCACCCCCGGGAGTAAATGTCGACTCATTCACAAGTCGTCTTACCTCCTTGGTGACCAGGTAACTTCTAGATAGGTCAGCGTGGCACCATGCCGACAGTTGGCGACTCTATGGCGTGTCGGCGGTTCGCAGCAACACAATGCGCCGGACCCGGCCCGATGTGTCGACAACGGAACATCCCCCTGTCAAGGGCGTAAGGCCGTCGCACGGCAGGACTCCGGGGTGTGCGAAACGGTCGAAGGGTTACCTCGAGGCGACTTGAACGAGTCTCGCACAGCGACTCGACACACATCCGGCCGGACCTTGCGACACAAGGTCCGGCCGGGCGCGCACGGTTGACGACTCGTGTTGACGTATCGCCTTGTGCCGACGGGGAGTGGGCCGACGGGTCAGCCGATCAGGGTCTCCAGCTCGATGTGCTCCACACCGTGCGCCTCGGCTACCTCACGGTAAACAACCTTCCCGTCATGGGTGTTGAGCCCCTTGGCGAGCGCCGGGTCACTGCGCAGCGCCGCCACCCAGCCCCGGTTCGCGAGTTCCACGATGTACGGAAGCGTGGCGTTGGTCAGCGCGTACGTCGACGTGTTGGGCACCGCGCCGGGCATGTTGGCGACGCAGTAGAAGACCGACTTGTGGACCGGGAAGGTCGGCTCGGCGTGGGTGGTCGGGCGCGAGTCCTCGAAGCAGCCTCCCTGATCAATCGCTATGTCGACAAGGACACTTCCCGGCTTCATGCGCGAGACGAGCTCGTTGGTGACCAGCTTCGGGGCCTTCGCGCCCGGGATGAGGACGGCGCCGATGACGAGGTCGGCGTCGAGGCAGGCCCTGTCCAGCTCGAAGGCGTTGGAGACGACGGTCTGGATCTTCGTACCGAAGACCTTGTCCGCCTCCCTGAGCTTGTTGATGTCCTTGTCGAGCAGGGTCACGTGGAAGCCCATGCCGATGGCGATCTGCGCGGCGTTCCAGCCGGAGACGCCGCCGCCGATGACGACGGCCCTGCCCGCGGCGACACCCGGGACACCGCCGGGCAGCACCCCGCGGCCGCCGTTCGCGCGCATCAGGTGGTAGGCGCCGACCTGCGGGGCGAGGCGCCCCGCGACCTCGGACATCGGCGCGAGCAGCGGCAGCGCGCGGCCGGGCAGCTCGACCGTTTCGTACGCGATCGCCGTGGTGCCGGACTCCAGGAGCGCGTCCGTGCACTCCTTGGAGGCGGCCAGGTGCAGGTAGGTGAAGAGCGTCTGGTCCTTGCGCAGGCGGTGGTACTCCTCGGCGATGGGCTCCTTGACCTTCAGCAGCAGGTCGGCGGTGGCCCACACCTCGTCGGCGGTGGCCAGGATCCGCGCACCGGCGGCGGCGAACTCGGCGTCCGTGATCAGGGAGCCGACGCCGGCGTTCTGCTCGATGACCACCTCGTGGCCGTGGCGCACCAGCTCGTGCACACCGGCAGGGGTGATGGCCACCCGGAACTCGTTGTTCTTGACCTCACGGGGGATGCCGACCTTCACGTCGATCACGGTTCCTTGGCTCGGGGGTCTGTGGTCACGCATTGCCAGACGACGCCTGGCACACCCGATGACACGGGAGCACACCGGGAGACACTGCGAAAGGGACGCAGCGGAGCCAGTCTAATGAAGGGATTCCCCCTGTCTAGCCTTTCAATGCATCAATCTTCACTAGATTCACTACGGATATCGCAGGCATTGGCGACCTGTTCCCTGGCAGACCCCTCTTCCAGGACCTTCTCTCCCAGCATGCGCTCGGCCACGCCACGGTGCAGTCGGGCCGCTGCCGGGTCGCCGAGCCGCTCCAGCGTGTCGGCAAGCCGGAGCTGCAGCGCCGCCTGCAGGCGTACGTCCTCGGCGTGGCGCGCCCACTCGACCGCTTCCTCGCAGATGCGCAGCGACTCCTCGGGCCGCCCCGCGTACTCCTGCACCCTCGCCATCTCGCTCAACGCCCTTGCCTGGCCTGCCACGTCGCCGGCCCGGCGGTAGCCCGTGACCGCCGAGCGCCAGTTGCGCAGCGCCTCGCCGTAGCGGCCCGCACAGGTGTGCACGCCGGCGATACGGCCGTGCAGCCGGGCCGCGTCCACGCGCTCGTCCCGGGCGAGCCGCTGTGCGAGCGCCCGCCCGTACCAGTCGACGGCCCGTTCGTAGTCCCCCAGCTCCTGATGCGCACCGCCCACGGATTCCATGGCCCGGCTGGTCGCATACGGATCCCGGGCCTCGCGTCCGGCATCGAGCGCGGCCCGGTAGCGGGCGAGCGCCACTCTGGTACGGCCGGTCCGGGCGTCCAGGTCGGCGAGGTTCAGCAGCGCGGCGGCCTTCTCGCGGGGGAGGTTTTGCCGCTCGGCGACGTCGAGGACGAGCCGGTGGATGCCATACAGCTCGGGCGCCGCCGCCTGCGTACCGAAGTGGGCGACCATCGCCCGCACCAGCGCGGACAGGAGACGGCGGGCCAGGGTGTCCAGCTCCCCGTCGGCGACCGCGAGGCGGGCGGAGGCCAGCAGCGCGGGCTGTCGGATGCGCAGCCAATCGGCCGCCGCGCGGGGGTTCGGGAAGCGCAGGGATCGGGGCATCCCGGCGAGCCTCTCGCGGACGGGCGAACTGCCCATCTCGGTGATCGCGCGGCAGGACACCAGCAGCCGTACGGTCCGCTCCAGCATCCGGGCACGCGCCAGCCGCAGCTCGGCCGGGCGGTCCTCGCTCCCGGCGCACGAGCGCAGCAGCGGCAGCAGGCAGCCGGGCACCTCGTACTGCGGCAACGGCGATTCGACGGGCCGTACGAGGCCGAGGGCGGCGAAGTCGTCCAGCGCGGTGTGCGCCGTGTCCACCGAGCAACCGGCGAGCGCGGACGCGGTGTGCGGGTCGACCAGGCCGGCGGGAGCGAGCGAGAGCAGTCGCAGTATCCGGGCGGCCGTACGCGGAAGTTCGGCATGCACGAGGCGGAAGACGCGGCCGAGTGCCGGTTCCTCGTCACCCTCCGTGCGCAGCTGTTTGAGGAGGTCGGCGACGGCCGACTTCGGCCGGTGGGCCAGCCAGCAGCCGGCGAGCTGGAGCGCGATGGGCTGGGCCGCGCAGATCTCCACGAGCCCTTCGGCGGCGCGCGGGTCGACGGTGATGCGCACCGAGCCGGTGTACCGGCCGAGGAGTGCGACTGCGGACTCGGTGTCCAGGCCGCCGAGCGTGCACGGGCGGACATCGGTGATCCCGGTCAGCGGACCGCAGGAGACAGCGACGACCAGGCACTGCGGGGCGTCGGGGAGAAGCGCGTCGACCTGTTCCGCGTTGGCCGCGTCGTCGAGCAGGAGCAGCACGCGGCGGGTGGCGAGAGCCACGCGCACGGCCTCGGTGAGGTCGTCCTCGGCGGCTCCGGGCGGGGCGGTCACCTCCAGGGCGGCGAGCAGCTCGCGGGCGGTGCGCTCGGTGGGAACCGGTGTGCCGTCGGGTTCGGTGAGCCGGGCGCGCAGCACGCCGTCCGGGTAACCGTCCGCGACCTGTCGTACGAGTTCCCCGGCAAGCGCGGTACGGCCGGAACCGGGTTTGCCGGCGACGAGCAGCACGCGCGCGCGTGGCGCCTTGCGGCCCGAGAGGGTGTCCAGCCCGGCGCGCTCGATGTCGGCCCGCAGTTCCTTCAACTCTCTTGTGCGGCCGAGGAACTGACCGTTGACGGAAGCGGACGCGGCGGCCGTGCGCTGCTCCCCGGCCGACCTTTTCGTGTCGCCGGTGTCCACCACCTGATCCATCACGGGCCACACTCCCGTCCCACTGCCGCGCAAGCCCGCCGGGACTCCGGACGGGGCGCTTCCAGAGCCTAGTTCACGCTCTGCGACGATCCCGGCGGAGCGTGGCGGGCCCATCCCTCGATCGGATCAGGCGATCGTCACACAGTCGGCCTCGCGGTGCGCGTCAGTGTGGATCACGCCTCGAAGGGGCGCGCGGGCCACGGCGCCAAGGCCGGGCGCAGCGCGTCGAGGCCTTCGCCGCCACGGGCCGCGATCAGTGAGAGGACGCCCACGACGAGGCAGTTGTTGTGCAATTCACCGGCGAGGACACCGCGCACGAGCTCCTCGACAGGTACCCGGGCGAGCTCCATGTCGGCCTCTTCGTCCTCGACCTCGAAGCGCCGGCCGCCGGCCTCGGACAGATGACGGGCCAGGAAGATGCGTACGGCCTCGTCGCAGCCGCCCGGCGTCGTGTACACGTCGGTGAGCACACGCCAGTCCTCCGCCTTGACGTGGGCCTCTTCGTAGAGCTCGCGCTGGGCGGCGTGCAGGGGGTTCTCGCCGGGGACGTCGAGCAGGCCGGCGGGGATCTCCCACAGCTTCTGGCGTACGGGGTGCCGGTACTGGCGGATCACCAGCACCCGGCCCTGGTCGTCGAGGGCGAGGACGGCCACCGAGCCGGGATGGACCTGATAGTCGCGGCGGACGACCGACCCGTCGGGCATGACCACGTCGTCGGCGCGCACGGAGGTCTTGTTTCCCGTGAACGGGCTCCCGGTCGCCCTGACGTCCCACTCCTCGGCGGTGTCCTTGATGGTCATGTCGACTTGTCCTTCCACACACAGACCTGCGCCCAACAGAAACCGGGGCACGCGCCCAAAAGGTGCGCACCCCGGCAACCGTACAACCCTGGTGTCACTTGCCCGTCTTGCGTGCTTCTTCCTGTCGCGAGACGGCCGCCTTCACCAGACCGGCGAAGAGCGGGTGCGGGCGGGTCGGGCGCGACCGCAGCTCGGGGTGGGCCTGGGTCGCGACCAGGTAGGGGTGGAGTTCGCGCGGGTACTCCAGGTACTCCACGAGCTTGCCGTCCGGGGAGGTGCCGGAGAACTGCAGACCGGCCTTCTTCTCCAGCTCGGCGCGGTAGGCGTTGTTCACCTCGTAGCGGTGGCGGTGACGCTCCTCGACGTACTCCTTGCCGGCGTACACCTCGCGCACGATCGAGCCTTCGGCGAGCTTGGCGGGGTACATGCCCAGGCGCATCGTTCCGCCCATGTCGCCCTCGCCCGCGACGATGTCGAGTTGCTCGGCCATGGTGGAGATGACCGGGTGGGCGGTGGCGGCGTCGAACTCCGTGGAGTTGGCGTCCGGGATGTCGGCGAGGTTCCGCGCAGCCTCGATCACGATGCACTGCAGGCCCAGGCACAGGCCGAGCAGCGGGATCTTGTTCTCGCGGGCGTACTGGATCGCGCCGACCTTGCCGGGGACGCCACGGTCGCCGAAGCCGCCGGGGATGCAGATCCCGTCGACGTCGGAGAGCTGCTGGGCCGCGCCCGCCGAGGTCTTGCAGTCGTCCGAGGCGACCCACTTGATCTTCACGCGGGCCTTGTTGGCGAAGCCTCCCGCACGGAGCGCCTCGATCACGGAAAGATAGGCGTCGGGCAGGTCGATGTACTTGCCGACCAGCGCGAGGTTGATCTCGTGCCGGGGGTTGTGGACCCGGTCGAGCAGGTCGTCCCAGATCGTCCAGTCCACATCGCGGAAGGCCAGGTCCAGCTTGCGGACAACGTACGCGTCCAGGCCCTCGGTGTGCAGGACCTTCGGGATGTCGTAGATCGACTTGGCGTCGATGGCCGCGACCACGGCCGCCTCGTCGACGTCGCACATCAGCGAGATCTTGCGCTTGATCGCGGTCGGCACGTCACGGTCGGCGCGCAGCACGATCGCATCCGGCTGAATACCGATATTGCGCAACGCCGCGACCGAGTGCTGCGTCGGCTTCGTCTTCAGCTCTCCCGACGGGCCGATGTAGGGAAGGAGCGAGATATGCACGACGAACACGTTGTCGCGGCCGACCTCGTGACGGACCTGGCGGACGGTCTCCAGGAACGGCAGCGACTCGATGTCGCCGACCGTGCCGCCCACCTCCGTGATCACGACGTCGACGTCGTCCGTGGCCATGCGACGGATGCGGTGCTTGATCTCGTTGGTGATGTGCGGGATGACCTGGACGGTGTCGCCCAGGTACTCGCCGCGCCGCTCCTTGGCGATGACCGTCGAGTACACCTGCCCCGTCGTGACATTGGCGGAGCCGTCGAGGTCGACGTCGAGGAACCGCTCGTAGTGGCCGATGTCCAGGTCGGTCTCGGCGCCGTCGTTGGTGACGAACACCTCACCGTGCTGGAAGGGGTTCATCGTGCCCGGATCGACGTTCAGATACGGGTCGAGTTTCTGCATGGTGACCCGCAGGCCCCGTGCCTTGAGCAGCGCGCCCAGGCTGGAGGCGGTCAGGCCCTTACCGAGGGAGGAGGCAACACCCCCGGTGACGAAGATGTGCTTGGTCGTCGTGGATGTGGGCGGCATGGCCAAGAGGGGGCTCCCGTGGTCGCGGTTCGGAGTGCGATACGGCGCTCTGATCCGGACATTTCCGGAGGTGCCGTCGCTGCGGTTCGGGGGACCCCTGTTGTCTTTGTCCCTACGGGGGGCGCCCACCGGTCCACGGGCTACCAGGGTATCAGCGCCGGGACGAGGCCGCTTCCGGCCACCCTCCGCGCACGGGCAGACACGGACCACAGTCACGCGACTCATTCGGTGCAACCGGGTTCCAGGAAGGGGCGCGCGGATCATCAGCGTGCGTCGTATCCTGCTCGGACACTCGCTGCCGAGCAGGCCGGCAAACGGCACCACCCACGTCCGTAGTCCCGGAACAAGAGCTCGTCAGTTCGTTTCGCAACGGCATTCACTGCAACCATTGGCGTTACGGAACGACACTTTGTTCAAACGAACCCTTGACCGCAAGAGCGACCGCCCCTCGGGGGGCGACGTGGCCGTTCGACTGGAGATGCACGTGGCCGGGCGCATCGAAGACTACGCACTCATCGGAGACATGCAGACCGCCGCGCTGGTCTGCCGGGACGGCACGGTGGACTGGCTGTGCCTGCCCCGCTTCGACTCCCACGCCATCTTCGCGGGGCTGCTCGGCACGGAGGAGCACGGCTTCTGGCGGTTGGGACCGGCCCACGGCGCGGATGCGACACCGCCCAGAGCGTCCCGCCGCGGCTACCGCGGCGACTCCCTCGTACTGGAATCCGAGTGGGACACCCCTCGCGGCACGGTCCGCGTGACGGACTTCATGCCCCCGCGTGACGGAGCCCCCCAGGTGGTGCGGATCGTCGAGGGCGTCACGGGCCGCGTGCCCATGCGCTCGGCGCTGCGGATGCGTTTCTCCTACGGCCGTATCGTGCCCTGGGTGCACAAGCACGACGGTCGGACGGTGGCTGTCGCAGGTCCCGACTCCGTGTGGTTGGACACATCCGCCGAAACCTACGGCAAGGCACTGACCACGTACGCGGACTTCACGGTCGCGCCGGGTGACCGGATCGCGTTCACCATCTCTTGGCAGCCCTCGCACAAGGAGCCGCCGGCGCTGCCGGAGCCGGAGCAGGCCCTGGAGCTCACGGAGGAGTTCTGGCGGGAGTGGGTGGAGCAGTGCACGTACCACGGGCCCTACCGGGAGGCCGTGGTCCGCTCGCTGATCACCCTGAAGGCACTGACGTACGCGCCGACGGGGGGCATCGTCGCCGCGCCCACCACGTCGCTGCCGGAGGAGATCGGCGGCGTCCGCAACTGGGACTACCGCTACACCTGGCTGCGCGACGCGGCGATCACACTGTCCTCGCTGCTGCGCACCGGCTACCGCGAGGAGGCCCGCGCCTGGCGCGAGTGGCTGCTGCGCGCGGTCGCCGGCGACCCCGAGAACCTGCAGATCATGTACGGCATCGCCGGCGAGCGCGAGCTGGGCGAGGCGGAGCTCGACTGGCTGCCCGGGTACGAGGGCTCGGTGCCCGTACGCGTCGGGAACGGCGCCGCGCACCAACTCCAGCTGGACGTGTACGGCGAGGTCACCGAGGCCCTGCACCTGGCGCACATGACGGGACTGGCCCGCAGCGACTACGCGTCCCTGCTGCAGCTGAAGCTGATCCGGTACCTGGAGGACCACTGGGACCAGCCGGACGAGGGCATCTGGGAAGTGCGGGGGCCGCGCCGGCACTTCGTGCACTCCAAGGTGATGGCCTGGGTCGCCGTCGACCGCACCATAAAGCTCATCGAGTCCGGCGACGCGGATGGTCCGCTGGAGAAGTGGCGCGAGCTGCGCGACGACATCCACCGGGACGTGTGTGAGAAGGGTTACGACAAGGGGCGCAACACGTTCACGCAGTCGTACGGCTCCAAAGAGCTGGACGCCTCACTGCTCCTGATCCCGCAGATGGGCTTTCTGCCGCCCGACGACAAGCGCGTGATCGGCACGATCGAGGCCATCCAGCGGGAGCTGTCGACCCCGGACGGCTTCATCCTGCGCTACCCCACCGCCGGTGAGGACGCGGGCGTGGACGGCCTGGAGGGCGACGAAGGTGCGTTCCTGGCCTGCTCGTTCTGGCTCGCCGACGACCTCGCGATGATCGGCCGCGTCGACGAGGCCCGCAAGCTGTTCGAGAAGCTGCTCGCCCTGCGCAACGACCTGGGGCTGCTGGCGGAGGAGTGGGATCCGCGCCTCCGGCGGCAGGTCGGCAACTTCCCACAGGCGTTCAGCCACGTGCCGCTGATCGACACGGCACTCCGGCTGACGGCTTCGGGGGCGTACGGCGGCTGACGAGGCCTGTGCGAGAGCCGCGAGGCGCAGAACGCTGTGACATCAGCCCCGTGCGGGACCGCGTACTCGGTTTCAACCGGGCCGCAGCCCGCTGCGGCGTAGGTCCCGTCGAGGGCCGCGTACCCCTGCTCCTGGGTCTGCGCTCGCAGTCCGAACGCCCGGCAGTCGCGGACCGGGTCGCCGCGCGCTGCGGGCCGCGGAGCGCGCGGGCATGCGGCGGGGCCCGGTGCGGCGCCGCCGGTGGGCCTGGGCCTGACCCGCAGCCAGGGATGGGCCCGGGGCCCGGGGTTGAGTCGCGTCCGCTAAAGAAGTGGCAGAGGCTTCGTCAACTCGTCGTAGACACACAGGACCTGAGCGACCGTCTCGTCCTCGGTCGGCCAGGAAGCGGCCTGAAGGGTGCCCTTGTCCTTAAGGGCCTCACGCCGTTCCGGATCCGCCAGCAGGCGTACGACAGCCTCTGCGAGTGCTTCCGGGTCTCCGCGGGGGACGAGTTCGGCCGCGTCGCCGACCAGCTCGGGAATGCCTTCCACGGCGGCCGCGACGAGCGGCACGCGCGCGTGGAGGGCTTCCTGGGCGAGTACGGAGCGCGATTCCCGGCTGCCGGGCAGCAGTGCGAGATCGGCGGCGGCGAGCAGTTCGCCGATGTCGTCGCGCGAGCCGATCAGGCACACAGGCAGCCCTTCGTCCTCGATACGCCGCTGAAGCTCCCCGCGCAGCGGCCCTTCCCCGGCGATCACGAGCAGCGGCATGGGATCCAGCTGCCGCCACGCGCGCGTGGCGTCCAGCAGCGTGTCGTACCCGCGGTACTGGTCCAGGGCGCCGACGGCCATGAGTAACGGCCGTTCCGTGGCGCCGAGTTCGGCCCGGGCCTTGGGGCGCAGCACGTCCGGGTCCTCGCTTCCGGTGTCCGGCCGGCGCGTCCCCGGGAGCGCGAACGCGGCGAGTCGCGCGTCCCGCGCACCGCTGCGGCGGGCCCGGTCCACGAGGTCGGACGAGGCGCCGAGGACCACCGACGCCGCCTTCGCGACACGTCGCTCCAGGAGGCGCAGCAGATGCGCCCGCACACCCTCGGCGTACGAGCGGGAGTGCCAGGTGACGACGAACGGGACGTCCCGCCCGCAGAGCGCCAGAGCTGCCCGCGTCGCGGCATGGAGACCGTGCGCGTGCACGAGGTCGGCGTCCGCGCAGGCCGCCCGGAGCACGACCACGGAGGCGGGGTCGCTACTCCGCGGCACGGGCACGTGCTGGGCGCCCACACCGGTGAAGTCGTACATCCGGTCGGCCGCGGCGGGGGCGCACACGGTGACGCACACTCCTCGGGCGACGAGCCCCGAAGCCAGCGACCGCACATGCGCGCTACTGGCCGCACTGCCGCCGCCGAGCACGTGCACGGTACGCAGCGGCGGCTGTCCGTGCGAAGAGTGGCTGCTCACGGGGCTCACGGGGCCAGGGCTCCTGGTTCGGCGTCGGGCAGTCACGAAGAAACGTACAGAGGAACGGGCGGTGGGTGTACCGCGTGGTCTCGCTTCCAAGGATGCCAGGATGCGCGGGGTTCCGGGACCATCGGAGGGTCGCTGCGGCGGAGGCTGAGGGATGCGGTGACGTTGATCACTACCATGGTCACTCACATGAGTTACGAAGCGGGGATGTTCGGGGCGGAGTGTTCGAGGCTCGTTCGAGCGCCGCCCCTTTATGGGCCCGCGGAGCGGGCCGGATGCGGGGAGCGCGGAGCGGGCGAAAACGGGTGGTGGGCGGGAAACCGCCGCGGCGCGGTCAAGATCGGACGGCGGAGCGGCGGCTCCGGTTACCCGTTCCCCCGCGCCGCCGCCAACAACTCCTCCGCATGGGCCCGAGCCGTCTCCGAGTCCTCCTGACCCGCCAGCATCCGGGACAGTTCACGAATCCGTTCCTCGCCCTCCAGGGCCTTCACACCGGACCGCGTGACCGACCCGTCGTTGGTCTTCTCCACGAGCAACTGCCGGTCGGCGAAGGCGGCGACCTGGGGCAGATGGGTGACGACGACCACCTGCGCGGTCTTGGCGAGGCGGGCGAGCCGGCGGCCGATCTCGACCGCGGCCTTGCCGCCGACGCCCGCGTCGACCTCGTCGAAGAGGTACGTGGGCACCGGATCCGTACCCGCGAAGACGACCTCGACCGCGAGCATGACTCGGGACAGCTCACCACCGGAGGCCCCCTTGGCGATCGGCCGCGGCGGCGCCCCCGGGTGGGGCGCGAGGAGCAGCTCGACCTCGTCGACACCGGCCGGCCCGTACGCGACCGTACGACCGCCCACCTCGACCCCGTCGGCGTCCTCCGTCTGCCGGATCTCGAACGACACGCGCGCGTGCGGCATGGCGAGCGAGGCGAGTTCGGCGGTCACCGCCGCGGCGAACCGCGAGGCCGCCTCCTGGCGCGCGTCCGTCAAGGCCTGTGCCAGTCCGCCCAGTTCGACACGCAACGCGTCCCGTTCGGCGGTGAGCCCGCCGAGCCGGTCGTCGTCGCCCTCCAGTTCGGTGAGCCGCGCGGCGCTCTGCTCGGCCCAGGCCAGTACGGCGCCCGCATCCTCGCCGTACTTGCGCGTCAGCGTGGTGAGCGCGGCCCGCCGCCCCTCGACCGCCGCGAGCCGCAGCGGATCGGCGTCGAGGTCGTCGGCGTACCCCGCCAGCTCGCCCGCCACGTCGCCCAGCAGAATCCCGATCTCCCCGATCCGGTCGGCGAGCGCGGCGAGGGCCGAGTCGTGGGAACGCACCGCCGCCAGGGCCCGGTGCGCACCCGCGACGAGCATCGTGGCGTCGATGCTTTCAGGGTCCTCGGGGTTGCCCGCCAGGGCCGCGTGCGCGGCGGTGGCCGCGGAGGCGAGCGCCTCCGCGTGCCCGAGCCGCTCGGCCTCGGCGGCGAGCTCCGCGTCCTCGCCCGCCCGCGGCTCCACCGCCGCGATCTCGTCGAGCCCGAAGCGCAGTATGTCGGCCTCCTGCGCACGTTCACGCGCGCGCGTGGTGATCTCGTCCAGCTCGGTCGAGATGGCGCGCAGCCGGCGGTACGCGCCCGCGTACTTGGTGAGCGGCACGGCGACCTCCTCGCCCGCGTAACGGTCGAGCGCCTGCCGTTGCCGGGACAGCTTGAGGAGCCCCTGCTGGTCGGTCTGGCCGTGCACGGCGACAAGGTCGTCGGCGAGTTCGGCGAGCAGACCCACCGGCACGGAACGTCCGCCCAGGTGTGCGCGCGAACGTCCCTCGGCGGACACGGTACGGCTGATCAGCAACGCCCCGTCGTCGAGTTCGGCCCCGGCCTCCTCGGCCCGTACGACGACCGAGGCGCCGTCGGGCACGGCGATCCGCCCCTCCACGACCGCGTTCCTGGCGCCGATCCGTACGAGGGCCGGGTCCGCGCGCCCGCCCAGCAACAGCCCCAGGCTGGTGACCACCATCGTCTTTCCCGCACCGGTCTCACCGGTCACGGCGGTGAAGCCGGGCGACAGCTCGACGACCGCGTCGTCGATGACTCCGAGCGACCGTATCCGCATCTCCTCCAACACGGACACGACCTTACGAGGTCACGGGCCCGGTGTGCGACGGGCCCCGCCTGAGTGCTTCTGGTACTTCTTGTACGGCTAGTGCGGCGCCCCCCGCCACCCCGCCACGGGCAGCGCGAACTTGGCGACGAGCCGGTCCGTGAACGACGCGTGGTGCAGTCGGGCGAGCCGTACCGGGACGGCCCCACGGCGCACCTCCACCCGCGCGCCCGCGGGGAGTTCGAGCGTGCGTCGGCCGTCGCACCACAGCACCCCGTGCGGGGTGTGCTGCTGGACCTCCACGGCGAGCACCGAGTCCGGCGACGTCACCAGCGGCTTCGCGAACAGGGCGTGCGCGCTGATCGGCACCATGAGCAGCGCCTCGACCTCCGGCCACACCACGGGGCCGCCTGCGGAGAAGGCGTACGCCGTCGATCCGGTGGGGGTCGCGCAGACGATGCCGTCGCAGCCGAAGCCGGTGACGGGCCGTCCGTCGATCTCCAGGATCACCTCGAGGAGCCGCTCGGCGGAGACCTTCTGCACGGCGGCCTCGTTGAGCGCCCAGTCGGTGTGCACGACATCGCCGTTGCTGTGCACGACGACGTCGACGGTCATGCGCTCCTCGACCTCGTACGCCCTCGTCACCACCCGGTCGACCACCTTGTCCAGGTCGTCGCGCTCGGCCTCCGCCAGGAAGCCGACGCGTCCGAGGTTGACGCCCAGCATCGGGACACCGGAGGCGCGGGCGAGCTCGGCGCCGCGCAGCAGCGTGCCGTCACCGCCCAGCACGATCAGCAGCTCACACCCGTCGAGGCACTCGGGAGTCGCCTCCTTGACGAGCTCCACCGTCGGCGGCAGCGGCAGATCGGCCGCCTCGGCCTCCAGCACCCGCACGCCGAGCCCGGAGCGGAGCAGCCCCTGGACGACGAGTTCGGCACTGCGGATGGCCGCGGACCGTCCGGTGTGGGCAAGCAGGAAAACAGTACGTGCTCGGGTCTGTGTCAACGCGGCCCCTCCGCCACTGCACGGTCGACGTCGGCCGCGTCCAGTGGGGGTGCCCCGGCATGCAGCCACAGAAAGTATTCAACATTTCCCGAGGGTCCGGGCAGCGGGCTGGCTGTGACACCCTCCACCCCGAGCCCGAGCCCCCAGGCGTGCCGGGCCACACCGCGTACGGCCTCGGCCCGCAGCTCGGGGCTGCGTACGACACCGCCGCTGCCCAGCCGTTCCTTGCCCACCTCGAACTGCGGCTTGACCATCACGACCAGGTCGGCCTCGGGCGTCGCGCACCGCACGAGGGCCGGCAGCACCAGGCCGAGTGGGATGAAGGACAAGTCTCCGACAATGAGGTCCACCGGCTTCCCCTCGATCGCCTCCAGGGTCAAATCGCGTACGTTCTCACGGTCCCTGACGGTGACCCGTTCATCACTTTGGAGAGACCAGGCCAGCTGCCCGTAGCCGACGTCGACGGCGAAGACATGGGCGGCTCCGGCCCGCAGCAGTACGTCGGTGAAACCGCCGGTCGAGGCGCCGGCGTCCAGGGCCCGTCGGCCCTCGACCTCGAGGCCGAGCGGAATGAATGCTTCCAGCGCTCCCGCGAGCTTGTGGCCGCCGCGCGAGACGTAGCCGGGGTCACTGTCGTCCTGGACGACGACGATGGCGGCGGCTGTCTCCACCTGTGTGGCGGGTTTGGTCGCGAGGGTTTTGCCGACGGTGACCCGCCCGGCGGCGATCAGCTGGCCGGCGTGCTCGCGCGAGCGGGCGAGCTTCCGGCGGACCAGCTCGGCGTCGAGGCGGCGTCGTGCCACTCCTGCCACGTTCGGTTCAGCTCCTGTTGTTGTTCCTGTACGGCGACAGGGGCCCCGGAGGTCCCGTGCGGGTGTCGAGCGCGGTCAGCGCGTCGCGCAGGCCCCGGTGCACATCTTCGTACACCTCGACGTGACCGTCCGTGGCGAGGTGGTCGGCATCGGCCAGGCGGTCGAGCCGGGTGTCCACCTCGGCGTTTCCGGTGGGGGTACGCGGCACGTTCAGCGGGGCGGGGGCGGCGGGGTCGTACGTGGGCCCGGCTCCGGGTCCGGCCACGGATCCGGCCACGGTTCCCGCGGGATGCTCCGTCTCAGGCTCGAGCACCGCCTCTGGCTGCCGCCCCGTCTCGGACTCGACCGGAACGCCTTTCTCCGCACCGGGGGTATGCGCCTGGGGGCCCGTCGTGGAGTCGCTCATGCCATTCATACCGCTCATGCCCCGACGCTACCGCGAAGGGCTGGGGTACCGTCGATCACGATGGCGACGATTGAGGAGTGCCGCAGCGCACTCGACAAGCTCTCGGACAACATGGCGAGCGCGGAAGGAGACGTGCACAGCGCAGCCGCCCTGGACCGCTCACTGAGCTGCCGTATCACCGACCTCGATATCACCTTCGTGGGCCGTCTCAAGGACGGCCGGATCGAGGTGCTCGACACGGTGCACGGCCCTCCGCCGGAGAAGGCGGAGATCCGGCTCGCCATGACCGGCGACGACCTGGTCGCCCTGGTGGACGGCGAGCTTCACTTCGCGAAGGCCTGGGGCACTGCCCGAGTCAGACTCGAGGCAAGCC
The DNA here is from genome assembly GCA_946480485.1 of uncultured Streptomyces sp. The sequence continues at coordinate 19,294 of CAMLJW010000029.1, forward strand.
TGCGCGACCTGCTCCGGCTCAGGAAGCTGCTCTGACAGTGATGATGTGCCTGGTGACGCCGCTGGCGGGTCTGACCCGTGCTCTGACTGACGCCTCGGCTGTCCTGTTTGGGATGTGTCGGCCCGGCCCGGCGTCACCATGCACGCGGCCGGACGGTCGCGTCTGCCCCTTCCGTCCCCGGGCGTCCCTTGCCGTTTCGGTCCGCGGGCCCTCTCAAAGCCCCAGCCGCGCCAGTGCCTTGCCCCCGTCCAGGCGGCAAGTCCCGGCCCCGGCCGCCGTCCAGGCGGCGGCGCACAGCGCCCGCAGCCCGTCGAGCGCCCCGCCCTCCCCCTCCAGATCCAGCCCATCGCTGCCGGCCCTGGCGGTCCAGCCGCCGCAGCGGAAGCCGTCGGCCGCCGCGACAACCTCGGGCTGCCCGGTCAACAAGCCCCGCAGATCGGCGTCGACGTAGGTCGGCCGGTGCTCCGGCGGCGCGGCGAGCAGCTGCGCGCCGTCCGTCACCCCCGTCAGCACCACCAATGAGTCCACCTCGCCGTTGAACGCGCCCTCGATGTCCGTGTCGAGCCGGTCCCCGACCACCAGCGGACGTGCCGCCCCGGTCCGCAGAATCGTCTCCCGGTGCATGGGCGGCAGCGGCTTGCCGGCCACCTGCGGCTCGGCGCCCGTCGCGATCCGTACGACCTCGACGGCCGCCCCATTGCCCGGAGCGATCCCTCGCGCGCCGGGAATCGTGAGGTCGGCGTTGGAGGCGAACCACGGCACCCCGCGCGCGATGGCGTAGCAGGCCTCCGCGAAGCGCCCCCACGGCAGCTCCGGCCCGCCGTACCCCTGAGCGACCGCCACCGGCTCGTCCTCGGCCGACTCGACGGGCTCGAGCCCGCGCTCACGCAGTGCGACCCGCAGCCCGTCCCCGCCGATCACCAGCACCCGCGCCCCCACGGGCACCTGCTCGCTGATCAGCCGGGCCACGGCCTGTGCCGAGGTGATGACGTCCGACTCACCCGTGGGGACGCCCAGCTCCGTGAGGTGCGCGGCCACCGTGCCGGGCGTCCGCAGCGCGTTGTTCGTGACGTACGCGAGATGCATCCCGCCCGTACGGGCCGTGCCGAGCGACTCCACGGCGTACGCGATCGCGCTCCCGCCCGCGTACACCACCCCGTCCAGGTCGAGCAGCGCCGTGTCGTACGCCTTGCTCAAGGGCCGGTCACTGCCCTCGGGCCACGTCCTCACGGTCTGGCTCATGACGCATCGCTCCTCGCTCAATCCCTTTCCCCGATCATCCCCCATGCCACTGACACACTTACGATGCATCAATGAACACTGCGGGTCCCGTGGACGTACCGGCACGCATGGGCCTTGATCTGACCCCGTTCCGGGGCCTGCGCTACGACCCCGACCGGGTCGGCAGCCTCTCCGCAGTGACGTCCCCGCCGTACGACGTGGTCGTACGGCCCGACGGACTGCACCACCTCGAATCGGCCGACCCGCACAATATCGTCCGCCTGATCCTCCCCCAGGCCGCCGGCCCCACCGCCCGCTCCAAACAGGCGGCGGTGACCCTGCACCACTGGCAGGACGAGGGCATCCTGGTCACCGACTCCGAGCCGGGCCTGTACGTCTACGAGCAGCGCGACGGCGAGGGCATGCTGCAGCGCGGCGTCATAGGCGCCCTGCGCCTGTCGGAGCCGTCGGACGGTGTGGTCCTGCCGCACGAGGACGTCATGCCGCACGTGGTCGCGGAGCGAGCGGACCTGATGCGCGCGACGTCCGCGAACCTCGAACCCCTCCTCCTGAGCTACCGCGGCAACGGCTCCGCCGCCGACACGACCGCGGTCATCGAGCGCACCGCGCAGCACCCGCCTCTCCTGTGCACCACCACGGAGGACGGTTTCAGCCACCGGCTGTGGTCGGTGACCAGCCCTGCGGACCTGTCCGCGATCCGGACGGACCTGGCCCGCCACCGGGCAGTCATCGCGGACGGCCACCACCGCTGGGCGACGTATCTGCGCCTGCGCGCCGAACACCCCTCTCCCAGCCCCTGGGACTTCGGCCTGGTGCTCCTGGTCGACACCGCGCGCTACCCGCTCCGCGTCCGCGCGATCCACCGCCTCCTGCACCATCTCTCCGTGACCGACGCCCTCGCCGCCCTCGGGGACTCCTTCCGCGTACACCACGTCGACGGTCCTCTCTTGGAAGCGCTGGAGGCTCTTTCCGAAGCGGCCGCCGAGGGAAACGCCTTCCTCCTTGCG
>CAMLJW010000030.1 GCA_946480485.1 uncultured Streptomyces sp.
ACTGCATGGATCGTCTCGGCCTGGAGATGTACCCCGGCGACTACCAGCCCGTACGGGCGGCCGGTCCGAAGGGCGACACCAAGAACGACGGCTACTGCCCGAAGGCCCGGGTCTTCTTCGCGGCGCACGCCACGCGGGGCGAGCGGATCGACAAGACCAAGTCGAAGATCCGTGGTGACTTGGAGGGCTGTCTTCAAGAGCACCAAGACGTGAATGTGTGGCGCTTCCTCACCAACGACACGCTCCCAGGCGAGGTCGATCAGTTCATCGACAACGAGCTCCGCCCCTTGTACCCCGACGTCACGATCGAGGCGTGGGGGCTGAAGACGCTTGCCGATGAGATCAGCAAGCTCAAGCGGGTGCAGGTCGACACGATCATCGACGTCATCACGGTGGACGAGCCGGAGTGCGAAGTCGTGTTTCTCGGCCACACGAAGACGGGTCGTGATCTCTGGCCGATCCTCTCCGGTTGCCTTGGGTGGCTCGGCCACGAAGAGCCGGACGACTGCACCGATGAAGAGCAGGACCTCATTGATGGTGCCGTTCAGTCCCTCCGGGACTGGAGCGATATTTCAGACGATGTGGAAGCAGTTTCCCGCGCAGCCGTGCGTGATGCTCAGCGCAGCCTCACGGCCATCCTGGATGAACTCAAAGAGAAAGGGTTTGCCCTCTACGCCGGAACTGTAGACAACTATCCCCTCACTGGCGGCCCATCGCCGTTCTTGGGAACCGTGGCTGTCTTTAGAATCGCTCTCGGATACATCGTGGAGCTGACAAACCTACGAGTAGCTAACGGGCGACTGCCGCCGCGGGCCCGGAGTGGAACGCGGACACTGGCTTCGACGTCCGGCTTCAGGATGTCCCGCTCACCAACCGCCGCCCGGACGTCGTCGTCTACCGCGCAGACACGATCGACATCACCCCCCGCCCTGAGCACGTGCTGCTGGTCGCGGAGGTGGTGTCGTCAGGCTCGGAGACCACCGACCGGATCGCGAAGGTCGACCTGTACGCCAAGGCACACATCGGCTTCTACTGGCGGATCGAGCAGGCCGCGACAGGCGTTCCTCTCGTGTACACCTACGTTCTCGACCCCGCGACGAAGACCTACCGGGACGGAGACGTGTTCACCGGCGTCCTCAAGGTAGCGGCCCTCCTTCCCCTTGGAGATCGACCTCGGCCAGCTCTGTCCACGCGCTGCTCAGCAGCTGGCAGCGCGTGAGCGATGCGTGAGCGGACTGTCCCCTACAAGGCGGCATGAGCCGGATCAAGAGGTTCGCCACGCGCTTCTGACCAGGGGAAACAGCACCGCGCGGCAGCGTCGAGCACCCCTCGGCAAGGATTCGATCCCACTCCTAAAGCGGGTGTCGCAGGTTCGAATCCTGCCGGGGGCACAACGCGTTAAGGCTCTGACCTGGGGTCTCTCCAGGAGCGTGCCTTGACCGGCCTCGGACTCCTCGTCCGGGGCCGTTTGCGTGAGAGCCTGTCCGTTGCCGCGGCTCAGGCCGAGTCCTGCTGCCCGTTGGGTCCCGGCCGGACTGGGTCTATCGTCGGAATCCCGGGGTCAGGAGTAGGAGGACGGCCGGTGATGCCACAGGACGAGGCCGTGATCGGCTGCACGGGGAAGGTACTCATCGGAACGCGCGGATCCGCGGGCCCCGGCGAAGTCCTGGTGCGGGTCAGGGGCGGTTCCGAGACGTTCCTCGCCTGGTCGGAGGATCCCCTGCCCACGGGCGCGACGGTGCTCGTGATCGAATCACGTGGATGCCGGGAGGTCGGCGTCATCGAGTGGGTGGATCCATTGGACGCGCTCGGCGGCGATACCGCCGACGCCGACTGAGGAGTACAAGCATGTTCGGATACCGCGTTCCCGCTCCCGACGAGGCGATGCTGATCTCGGGGGGCCGGCGGGGACTGGGGGGCGCGCCTTTCCGAGTGGTGACGGGCCACGGCAAGTTCGTGATCCCGTTCTTTCGCAAGACGCGCTTCCTGACCCTGTCGATGTGCGAGTCCGAGGTCACCGAGACCTGTGTGACCCGGCAGGGCATCGCACTGCACGTCCGCGCGGTCATCGCGTTCAAGGTCGGCAACGACCACGAGAGCATAATCAACGCGGGCCAGCGCTTCCTTTCCGACCAGGACCAGATGTCGGTCCTGACCGGCCGTATCTTCGCCGGCCACCTGCGGGCGATCATCGGCTCGATGACGGTCGAGGAGATCGTCACCGAGCGGCAGAAGCTCGCCGCGGAGGTCCTGGACACCTCCAAGACCGAGATGGCGAAGATCGGCCTGATCGTGGACTCGCTGCAGATCCAGTCGATCGACGACGGCGACGCCGGCTACATCGACGCGATGTCCGCGCCGCACAAGGCGGCCATCCAGCGGCAGGCCCAGATCGCCCAGGCCCAGGCCACCCAGGCCTCGGTCGAGGCGGAGCAGGAGGCGGCCCGCAAGCAGGCCGAGTACGCCCGGCAGACCGCCATCGTCAAGGCGGAGTACTCGGCCGAGGTGGACCGCGCCCAGGCGCAGGCCTCCCAGGCCGGGCCGCTGGCGCAGGCCCACGCCCAGCAGGAGGTGCTCGCCGCCCAGACCGAGCTGGCCCAGCGCCAGGCCAAGCTGCGCCAGCAGCAGCTGGTGGCCGAGATCGTGAAGCCCGCCGAGGCCGAGGCCGAGCGGATCAGGGTGCTCGCCGCCGCCGATGCGCAGCGCATGAAGATCCAGGCCGAGGCCGCTGCCTCGTACGACCGGGTCGCGCTGGACCGGATGCTGATCGACCAGCTCCCGCAGATCGTGAAGGAGGCGGCCGGCGGCCTCGCCGGCGCCAACGTCAACGTCCTCAACGGCGCGGACGGCCTCGGCGAGATCGCCGCCGGCCTGGTGTCCCAGGGCCTGACGATCCTCGACTCGGTCCGGCAGAACCTGAACAGCCAGGACTCCAACGGCCAACGCCCCGAGGAGAGCTAGAGCAACGGCCTGCTCCCGCTCCCGACCAGCAAGAAGAAGAGGTCGGACGACGCTCCGGTGGACGTCGACTAGGGGCTGCGAGCATGCGTCCGGCTCACGGAGTGCGCGCAGGCGGGCTGGTCCGTGGAACGGAGACGGCACACATGAGAACGGGAAACGTCGCGTTGACGAGGGCACCGGCACGGTCCGACCACAGGCCCTCGTGGCCGGTTGGCCGATCGCCAGCGGGAATGTCGAGAGAGCAGCTCGTCATTTGGTGGCCGCCGTTGGTCGGGCGTGCCCGGGGCTGCATGCATCCGCGACAGTGACGGCCGTGGAGTTGGCGGCTGTGGTGCCCTTCGAGTTGATCAGTTCGGCGCTGTACACATAGGTGCCGTTAGGTTTGTCGGTGAATGCCGTCTCGGCCGACTGTGAAGTGCTCCTGCCTGTGTCGGGCACGCGCGCGGAGATGAGCTTGCCGTTCTCGTACAGGCGGTAGAAGCTGCCCGGGGCCCCGTGCCGAAGGTTCATTGTGAGGCTGTAGTTGCCGTCGCGGACGCAGTCCTTCCCTTCACTGATGTTGAGGTTGGCGACGCCTGGTGCCGACGTGTTCTCGACAAAGCTCTGCAGCGCGTCCCGGACGGCGAAGTAGGCCGGCTTGGGCTTGTAGTCCTCGTCGAACATGAGCGGCTTCGCGCCGGGCAGCCAGGTGTAGGCGTGCTTGTCGGTGAAGCCCCAGAAGCTGATGTCCCGGATTCCGGCCGCCAGTGCCTCGGCGACGATGTCCCCATAGATCTGCGTCTGCTGGTCGACGTCGTAGGTGTGCACGTCGAGTTCGGTGATGGCGACGTCGAGGCCGAGAGCGTGATAGGAGTTCGCGATCTCGGTGATGACCCCGGGGTCGGGGCCCGCCTGGGTCTCGTGCATCTCGAGGCCCACGCCGTCGATGGGGACGCCGTCGGCGACCAGGCCCGCGACGAGGTCGTAGAGCTCTTGGCGCTTCTCCGGGTAGAACTCCACCAGGGATTCGTTGATGAACAGCTTGGCCTTGGGGTCAGCGGTGTGCGCGATGCGGAATGCTTCCGCGATGTAGTCCGCACCGAGAACCTTGTAGAAGTCGTTTTGCACCAGGCCCGTTCCGCCGAAGATGGAGAACGGCTCGGTCACGACGTCCCACCGGTCCATTGTGCCGGCGTAGCGGTCCATGATCGTATTGAAGTGGGTGCTCATGACCGAGCGGAGTTCGTCCGGATCGGTGATCGAGGTCACATAGTCTGGGTTGCAGCAGCCTGAGATGAGGCCGTGCCCCTTGACCGCCATGTGGTTGTCTTCTGCGAAGTCGACCAGCCTGTCAAGGCCGGCGAAGTCGAAGGTGCCTTCCTGGGGTTGGACGAAGTTCCACTTGAGCTCGTTCTCAGGCGACAGGCTGTTGAACTGATCTGCCAGGACCTCCCCGAACCGAGGTTCGTCGAGGTAGTTGGGGTTGATCGCCCCGGACCCGATGAGGATCCCCTCGCCTGCCGCTAGTTCGCGGAGGGTGGGGGATGAATTGGCTGAGGCGCTGGCGACTGGGATGGCCGCAGCCGCGAGTCCCATGGTTACGGTGACGAGCGCCGCAACGATACGGTGCATTCTCATTGAATGGTGCCTCGCATTCATGTGTGATGAATGGCCCGCGAGCGCAGCGGCGCTCCTGGGCAATGGGTTGATTCGCGGCAGGCGGTGTCGCAAGCCGGCTTCGGCCGGGGCCGTTGCTCGGCGTTCGCCGGCTGCGGGAACGGATGCAGTGCTGCGTCGGGCACATCGTCGTCATACGGCTTCTTCATGTGGTCCGACGTCGTGCAGGGTCCACCCGGACCTGCCCGGTCATCTCACTGGTTGGCGAGGACCGGGATGACCTTCGTTGCGCAGAGCTCGGAGAGCCAGTGCGCGCTCAGCTTCGGAATGCGCTCTTGAGTGTCGTAGTCGACGCGGATGATTCCGAAGCGAGGGCCGTATCCCTCGGCCCATTCGAAGTTGTCGAGCAGTGACCACACGAGGTATCCGACGACGTTCGCGCCGCGTTCCCGAGCGCGGTGAGTCGCCGTCGCGTGATCGACGAGGAACTGGGTCCGGTCGTGGTCCAGGACCCCGCGCTGACCGGCGCAGTCGCTGACCACATCCGCGAACGCTGCCCCGTTCTCCATAACCATGATGGGCAACTCGGGAAACTCCTTTGAGAGGGCGACCAGGTGGTCTTCCAGTCCTCGTGGCTCGATTCCCCAGTCCATGGCCGTTCGCTCCAGATCGTCGCGACAAACGATTTCGATGCGCTCGGAGCCCGGAAAGGCCGTGCCGCCAGTGGCTTCGGTGGCGGGGTCGAAGTCCGACTTCTGGCGTACGTGCATGACCTCGTAGTAGTTGACCCCGAGCAGGTCGATCGGATGATGGCAGAGCGCTACGTCGCCCGGGTGCACGAAGCTCCAGTCGGTGAAGGCGCGGGTGTCGTCGAGGAGATCGGCCGGGTACTCCCCGCGGAGCATCGGCCCCGTGAAGACGCGGTTGGCCACAGCATCGAACCGACGTGCGGCCTCAGCGTCCTGCGGGGTCTCGGCTTCGATGCGGAAGATGTTCAGTACAACAGAAATCTGAGCATCGGGGTGCTTCACGGTTCGCCGCAGTGCTGCCACCGCGAGCCCGTGCGAGAGGTTGAGATGGTGTGCGGCCTTGAGCGCATCCGCGTGGCTCTTCAGGCCGGGCGCGAACGCCCCACTGCCGTACCCGGCGAACGAGTTGTTCCATGGTTCGTTGTGCGTCGACCACCTGGCGACCCGGTCTCCGAGTGCGGCGCCCACGATCTCCGCGTACCTCTCGAAGGCGAAGGCGGTCTCGCGTCCCCGCCAGCCGCCGTAGCGATCCTCCAGCGCCTGGGGGAGATCCCAGTGGTTGAGGGTCACGATCGGTGTGATTCGGCGCGCGAGCAGGCCGTCGACGAGCCGTGAGTAGAACGCCAGGCCCTCTGGATTGACCTCGCCTTCGCCCGTGGGCATCACGCGTGGCCAGGAGATGGAGAACCGGTAGGCGCCCAGGTTGAGGGAGGCCATCAGGTCGAGATCGGTGTCGATCCGGTGATAGTGGTCCGCGGCGATGTCACCGGTTGCGCCCTGGGCGGTCTTTCCCGGCGTACGGCTGAAGGTGTCCCAAATGGACACGCCCCGTCCGCCTTCGTCCACGCCGCCCTCGATCTGGTAGGCGGCGGTCGCGGCGCCAAGGACGAAGTCGGGCGGGAACGTCAGGTGCCCGCGGGCGATCGAGTCGCGATACATGGATCCGCCTCTCTGGTGACGTGGCGCCAAAACCTATCAGCTGAACTGTTATCGGCCCAGAGGCTGACCGGACTCTGTTGCCCCGTTCTGGGAACTCCGCACGCCGCGGGCGGCGTCCGGTGTCATCGCAGCTGGTCAGGAAGGCGTAAGGCGTGTTGCCTTAAGGATTTGACCGTGGCGTCATGGTCGTGAACGGCCACCTCTTGAGGCGCGTTGCCCACCAAGTCGGGGCACGGAAGAACGCGTACCGGTGGAGGTGCGTGAGGTTCTCCGTGAGCGCGACGCCTTCCTGGCCGCGGGCAGGTCTGCCCGCACCCAGCGCACTCGCTGCGACCGGTTCCGCATCCCCGGCCTGCTCTGGACCGTTGGTTTCCCCAAGATGGGCCCGACGTCGGCTAGTTGGAGTCGCCGTCGTCGCACCCGTCGGAGTCCTCCGGGGTCGGCTGCTGCGACCAGTGCGCCCGGGCAGCTGCTACGAGGCGCCAGAAGGCGTCGACGGCGTCGACGACGTCGAGGTCGTCCCGGTATCGCCGCTGGAGCTGCAGTCCGTCCTGCACGGCGATCCCCAGAGTGGCGATCACCTCCGGGCTGACCCCCATGGGGGCGTGCCCGGAAGCCTCGGGGCCGGGATCGAACGTCTGCGTCTGAGCCGAGCGGTAGTGCTCGACGAAGTAGGGGTGCGCCGGGTGATCGCGATCGATCGCCTCGGCGGAGAGGATGATGAACAGGGACGTCAGCCCCTCGTGCTCCGCGGAGTGGCGCGCGACCTCCCGCGACCGGGTCGCGACATCGGTGGCGCGGAGCTCGGACAGGTGATCGGCGACTGACGAGTCGCGCAGGCCGAGCACTTCTACGAGGAGTTCTTCCTTGTCGGCGAAGTGGTGGAGGACCCCTGTCTGCGTGAGGCGCATGCGCCTGGCGAGCTCGCGCATCGACGAGCGCTCGTATCCGGATTCGGCAAAGAGCTCGGCTGCAGCGGCGATGATCTCTCGGCGGCGCTGAAGCCCCTTGCGGTAGGGCCCCCGAGGCCCGGTGCGTTCCGCCATGTCCTCAACATACAGCGAGGCGGTGTCGCGCTTGGCCCGAGTGGGGCGTGACGATGAAGACTCCGCGAATACTTGTCAGCTGAACTGTGTTGCGTGATACTGGCCGCCGCCACGACATCCCGAACGGCATCTCCGCCGGGGACGCAGCGGCGTGTGCGCCCCTCGGGCGAAGGGGGGTTCGTGCACTTCGCAGGAGGGTGCAGCGGCCAGGGCGCCGCCTTGTTGCCGCTGAATCGAGGCACACCGTCTGGGACAAAGGAGTGCAGATGCGATCCACCCGAAGGGCCATCGCTGTGCTTGTAGCGGCCTCGCTGACCGCGCTCGCTGCCGGTTGCGGATCCAGCGACGAGGGCGACGCCGACGGCAAGATCACCCTCAAGATCTCGACGTTCAGCGAGTGGGGGTACGGCGACCTGCTGAAGGAGTACCAGAAGCTTCACCCCGAGATAACGATCAAGCACAACCGCTTCGCCACGAGCGATGAGGCTAAGGAACAGTTCCAGACCTCCCTCGGTGCGGGCTCGGGGCTCGCCGATGTGGTCGGTGTCGACAACAGCTGGCTCCCGCAGGTCCTGCAGCACCCGGACAACTTCGTAAACCTCTCTTCTTCGAAGGTCGAGGGCCGCTGGAAGGACTGGACCACCAAGCTCGCGACCACCAACGACGGCAAGCTGCTCGGCTACGCGACGGACATCGGCCCGCAGTCCATCGCGTACCGCAGCGACCTGTTCAAGGCGGCCGGCCTGCCGGCGGATCGCGAAGCGGTGGCCAAGCTGTTCGGGGGCGACAACGCGACATGGGACGACTTCTTCGCCGTCGGCGAGAAGTTCAAGGCCGCCAAGACGGGCCCGGCGTTCTACGACGCGTCAGCCTCGGTCGCGACCAGTTGGGGCGACCAGTACCAGGTGCTCTGGGAGGACCCCAAGACCGGCGACGTCATCGCAGGTCATAACAAGGACCTGCGGAACATCTACGACACGGTTACGTCGCATGAGGACCTCTCGGCTCACCTTTCGCGGTGGAGCGAGGACTGGGTGAACGCGTTCCAGAACGACAAGTTCGCTGTCATGCTCGCTCCGTCGTGGATGCTCGGTGTGATCAAGGGCAATGCGGCCGGGGTCAAGGGATGGGACATCGCCGACGTCTTCCCCGGCGGCGGTGTCAACAGCGGTGGGTCGTACCTCACCGTGCCGACGCAGTCGCAGCACCCCAAGGAAGCGCAGGCCCTCGCGGAGTGGCTCACCGCCCCTGAGCAGCAGATGAAGGCGTTCAAGGCGTCGGGCAACTTCCCCAGTCAGGTCAAGGCCCAGAACAGCGCCCAGTTGCAGAAGGTGACCGATCCCTTCTTCAACGATGCGCCCGTGGGGAAGATCCTCGCCGACCGCGCGGCGGCGATCACCACGATTCCGTACAAGGGTGACAACTACTTCGCGATCACGGCGGCGTTCAACAACGCGATCAACCGGGTCTCGGTCGACAAGACCGACTCTCCGAAGAAGTCGTGGGACACGTTCGTCGACGAGCTGGACGCGCTGAAGTGATCGGTTCGTCCGCGCACTCGGGGGAGCCCGCCACGGAGGGCTCCCCCGAGTCACCACCGAAGGAAAAACGCATGGTGCATTCGGCAGCGAGCGTGTCGACCCGCACAGGCACCTCCCCTCCGCGACCGGCTATCTCCTGGCGTGAGCGTCGGGGCCGCTGGGACATGAAGGCGTCGCCGTACGCCTACATCTCGCCGTTCTTCGTCCTGTTCGGGCTCGTCGGCCTGTTCCCGCTCCTGTACACCGCGTACGTTTCGCTGCACGACTGGGACCTCATCGGTGGCCAGGGCGACTTCGTCGGGCTCGACAACTTCGCCTTCGTCCTCGATCAGCCGGTCTTCTGGGACTCGCTGGGCAACACCGTCAGCATCTTCCTGCTGTCGACGGTCCCCCAGATCGCGATCGCGCTTGTACTCGCCAGTCTCCTGCACGCGAACATCCGCGCGCGGACCTTCTGGCGGATGGGGGTGTTGCTGCCGTACGTCATCGCCCCGGTCGCCGTGTCGCTGATCTTCTCGCGCATGTTCGCGGATCAGTCCGGCCTGGTCAACGCGCTGCTTGAGCAACTGGGAGTGGACCCGATCGGCTGGCACCGGGACAGCATGCCGGCGCACATCGTCATCGCCAACATGGTCAACTTCCGGTGGACCGGCTTCAACACGCTCGTGCTGCTGGCCGCCATGCAGGCGATCTCCCGTGACCTGTACGAAGCGGCAATCCTCGACGGCGCAGGCCGGGTGCGGCAGTTCTTCTCCGTCACCGTGCCGTCCGTACGCCCGACGATCATCTTCGTCGTGATCACGTCCACGATCGGCGGCCTGCAGATCTTCGACGAGCCGCGGCTGTACGACACGCAGGGGCTCGGCGGGAGCTCAGGGCAGTGGAAGACGATCACTCTGTACCTGTACGAGCTCGGCTGGAATCAGCAGAGGCTGGGCCGCGCCGCAGCAGTCGCATGGCTGCTCTTCCTGCTGATCATCGTGTTCGCGCTGGTCAGCAACTGGCTGTCGCGCCGCATCGCCTCCGGCGACGGTCCCGTCGCCGTCCCCCGAAAGGCGCGCCGCGCCGCCCGACGAGACGCGAGCGGGGCAGCAGCCCTTACGCCCGACTTCTTCGCACCGTCCGGTGACACGCCCGGGAGCAGCACGTGACCAGACCCTCCGTCCCGTACATCGAGCAGACATCCGGCCGCGGCGCCGCCCGGGCGGCACGCCGCCGTCGCAGGCGCGAGCACGGCCCCGCACGTCGGCCCGGACGGATGACCTACGCCACCCTCACCGTGGTCGCGCTCATTTCGATCTTCCCGCTCTTCTACACGCTCCTGCTCGCCTCGTCGACATCGGCGGAGGTCGCGCAGAACCCGATCCCCTCGCTGATCCCGGGCGGGCATCTGGGCGACAACCTTGTGCGCGTCTTCGAGTCCGACATCGATCTGCCGCGCGCGGTCTGGAATTCCGTCGTCGTCTCGGTGACGACGGCGCTCGCGGTCGTGTTCCTGTCCACGCTGGCGGGCTTCGCCTTCGCGAAGCTTCGGTTCAAAGGGCGGGCCGGTCTTCTTGCGTTCGTTGTGGCCACCATGGCGGTCCCGACTCAGCTGGGCGTGGTGCCGTTGTTCATCGTCATGCGTGAGCTGGGACTGACGGGGAGCCTGTGGGCAGTGATCATCCCTGGCGTTGCTTCCGCCTTCGGAGTGTTCTGGATGACGCAGTACCTTCAGGCGGCCTTGCCCTATGAGCTCATCGAAGCCGCCCGGATCGACGGCGCATCGACATTCCGGATCTTCCGATCCATTGTGCTGCCGGCCGCCAGGCCCGCGGCGGCGATGCTCGCACTGTTCACCTTCATTGGGGCGTGGACCAACTTCTTCTGGCCCTCGATCGTGCTCGGAACGACCAACCCGACACTGCCCGTCGCGCTGCAGCTGCTGCAAGCCGGGTTCTTCAAGGACATCCCCTTGATCATGACTGGTGTGCTCGTGTCGGTGGTGCCGCTGCTGACGCTGTTCGCCGTCCTAGGCAAGCAGCTCGTCGCCGGCGTCATGCAGGGAGCCATCAAGGGGTGAGGCTGCCAGCCGCAGCGCCCGACCGGAACGTGGTGCGCCGCGGTGCGCTGCCGCCGAGCCCGAGCCTTCCTTTCGCCGAGGCCGCACCCAAGGCTCCGGAGACGATTTTGAGAGGAACTAACAACCGCCCATGCACGACACGACCGCGCCGGACCGCATCACCTTCCGCGACCTCAACGGCAACGGCCGCATGGATCCGTACGAGGACTCGCGGCTCAGCGCCGAGGAACGAACCGAGGACCTGCTGTCCCGGCTCTCGCTCGAGGAGAAGGTCGGTCTCCTCTTCCACACGGTCATCGAGATCGGCCCGGAGGGCACCGTCCTCGAAGAGCCCGGTGCGATCAGCAAGTCGCCCACCAGCGAGGTGATCCTCGGCAGAGCGATGAACCACTTCAACGTGCACCGCATCGAAGACGCCAGGGCGGCCGCACGATGGAACAACGCGATCCAACGGCTGGCCGAGAAGACACCGCACGGCATTCCGGTGACGATATCCACCGACCCGCGACACGGGTTCCTGGAGAATGTCGGGGCGTCGTTCACGGCGGGCCCGTTCTCGCAGTGGCCCGACGGGCTCGGCCTCGCGGCGCTTCGCGACCCGGATGCCGTGCGCGAGTTCGCGCGACGGGCGCGCGACGAGTACCGCGCTGTGGGAATCCGCATGGCGCTGCATCCCCAGGTCGACCTTGCCAGCGAGCCCAGGTGGGCACGTCAGCTCCAGACCTTCGGCGCTGACACCGATCTCGTGGTGGCGTACACGCGCGCGTACCTCGAAGGCTTCCAGGGCGCCGCTCTGGACTCGACGAGCGTCGCCTGTGTCACCAAGCACTTCCCCGGCGCCGGCCCGCAACTGGACGGCGAGGACGCGCACTTTCCCTACGGCCGCGAGCAGGTCTACCCGGCCGGGGCGTTCGACGAGCACCTTCGACCCTTCACCGCCGCCATCGAACACGGCACCGCCGCGATCATGCCGTACTACGGGATGCCCGTCGGGCTCGAGATCGACGGCGTACCGATCGAGGAAGTCGGGTTCGGGTACAACAAGCAGATCCTCACCGGACTCCTGCGCAACAAGCTCGACTACGACGGGCTGATCATCACCGACTGGGAACTGGTGAACGACAACCCCGTCGGGGACCAGGTCCTGCCCGCCCGCGCGTGGGGCGTCGAGGAGCTCGACGCCCGCGAGCGCCTGGTCAAGATCCTCGACGCCGGCGCGGACCAGTTCGGCGGCGAGCAGTGCACGGACCTGCTACTCGAGCTCGTGCGGAACGGCGTCGTCGCGGAGAGCAGAATCGACGAGTCGGCGCGCCGCGTCCTGCTGGTCAAGTTCCGGCTCGGCCTCTTCGACGACCCCTTCGTCGACGAGGAGGCCGCCTCGGCCATCGTGGGCAACGCCGAGACCCGTCAGGCCGGCCTGGAGGCGCAGGCCCGATCGGTCACCGTCCTCAAGAACTCCGTCGTGAACGGCGCGCCCCTGCTCCCCCTCCCCCGCGGCGCGAGAGTGTACGCGGAGGGCATCGAACCGGAAGCCCTCGCACGGGCCGTCACTCCGGCGGCCACGGCACAGGAGGCGGACCTTGCCATCGTGCGCATCGCCGCGCCCTTCGAACCACGGGACGACCTGTTCCTGGAGTCGTACTTCCACCAGGGGTCTCTCGAACTGCCGCCCGGCCTCGTGCACCGACTGCGCATGATTGCCCAGCAGACCCCACTTGTCGTGGACGTCGCCCTGGACCGCCCCGCCATCCTCACGCCGCTGATCGACGCGCTCGTCGGCCTCACGGTGACCTTCGGCGTCTCGGACGACGCCTTGCTCGCCGCCCTCACCGGCCGCATCGCCCCCCGGGGCAGGCTCCCCGTCGAGCTGCCGCGATCGATGCAGGCCGTGCGAGCGTCCGCGCCCGACGCGCCGGCGAACACCCCCGACCCGCTGTTTCCTTTGGGATCCGGGCTGGAGATCTGATGTCCCGTTCGTCCAAAAGGAACGCCATGACAGACGCACGATCCCGCGCCGTCGAGTTGCTCGGTCGGATGACCATGCACGAGAAGGTCGCCCAGCTGACATCGCTCATCCCGACGATGCTCTTCGACGCGAACGGCATCCGCCCCGAGGTCGCCGCGGCCAAGCTCGCGAACGGCATCGGCTACATCGAACCGCACATGGGCGGGTTCCCGGCGAACGCGGCCGAGCTCGCCCGGCTGAACAACGCGGTGCAGCGCCATCTCGTGCAGGAAACCCGTCTGGGCATTCCGGCGATCATGCACATCGAGGCGCTCAACGGCGTGAACGCGCCCACCTTCACCTCGTTTCCCACCGCGATCGCTCTCGCCGCCACCTGGGACACGGCCGGGGTCGGCGAGATGGCCGCCCTGACGCGCCGCCAGATGCGATCGGTGGGCCTGCATCACGCCCTGTCCCCGCTGCTCGACGTCGCCCGCGACGCGCGATGGGGCCGCGTACACGAGACCTACGGCGAGGACCCGTACCTGGTCAGCGCGCTCGGTGTGTCCTTCGTACGCCACCTGCAGGGCGAGTCGTTCCAGGACGGCGTCATCGCCACCGGCAAGCACTTCCTCGGGTACGCAATGGGCGAGGCCGGTCTCAACATGGCGACCGTGCCCGTGGGAGCGCGCGAACTGCGGGAGGTGTACGCACGGCCCTTCGCCGCCGCGATCCAGCTCGCCGGTCTCGGATCGATCATGAACTCACTCGCCGACTGGGACGGAGTGCCCGCGGCCGCCGACCCTCGCGTCTTCCGCGCGATGCTGCGCGACGAGCTCGGCTTCGACGGCACCGTCGTGTCGGACTGGTCCTCGATCGAGAACCTCGTGACCCATCATCGCGCCGCCCGCGACGCACGCGAAGCCGGCGTACTGGGGCTGCGGGCCGGCATCGACGTGGAGCTGCCCGAGCCGTTCGGCTACGGCGAGAGCCTCGTCGAGGCCGTCCGCGCCGGCGAGATCCCCGAGGCGACCGTCGACGAGTCGGTGGTGCGCGTGCTGACGCACAAGTTCCAGCTGGGCCTGTTCGACAACCCGTACGTGGCGACCGACCCGGTCGAGATCATGTCCGTGGCTCGAGAAGGGGGCGACCTCTCCCTGCGCCTCGCGCGCGAGTCGGTCACCCTGCTCAAGAACGCCGACAAAGTGCTTCCGCTGAGCGGCGCTCCCCGTATCGCCCTCATCGGGCCGCACGCCGACCGGACCGACGCGGCCTTCGCGCCGTACACCTTCCCCTCCTTCATCGCACTCACCCGCGCCATGCTGAACGGCGCGACGAGCTCCATGGTCGGTGTCGACGACATCGACACCTTCGGCCCCGACAACGCCTACGTGCACCGGGAGATCGGCGACCTCCTCGCGATGGACGAGGACGAGTTCGCCCAGACGCAGTACGGAGCGGTCTCCCTCGCTGACGCGCTGCGCGCCGCACTCCCCGACGCGGACATAGTCGTCGCCGCGGGATGCGGCATCACCGATGGCGCCGAGGAGATCGAGGCCGCCGTGGAAGCCGCGCGCGATGCCGACATCGTGGTCCTGGCCCTCGGCGGCCTGGCCCGGTGGTTCTTCAGCGAACGGACAGAGGGCGAAGGCGCGGACACCGCCGACGTGGGGCTGCCGGACGTCCAGCGCCGGCTCGTACACGAGATCGCCGCGCTCGGCCGGGCAACCGTCGGCGTGATCTTCTCCGGCCGCCCCGTCGCCCTCGGTGACGTCGAGCCCCAACTCGACGCGATCCTGCTCGGATACCACGGCTCGCAGTACGGCACACGCGCCGTCGCGGACATCCTGACCGGCGCAGCCGAACCGCAAGGACGCCTGCCCTACACGATCCCCCGCTCCAGCGGACAGGTCCCCATCCACGCCGGCCAACGGTTCGGCAGCGGATACCGCCGCCACGAAGGCGACCCGCACGGCGGATACGTGGACGAGACAGCGGCCCCCCTCTACCCGCTCGGCCACGGCCTCACATACACGCGCTTCGCCTACTCCGACCTCAAACTCAGCACCACAGCGATCGCGCCCGACGGCACCGTCGACGTGACCGTGACCATCGAGAACAGCGGCGACCGCCCAGGCGTGGAGCTCGTCCAGCTCTACATCGAGGACGACGCCCCCGGCCTCTCGCGCCCGGCCCTCCAACTCGCAGGGTTCCACCAGCTCGAACTGCAGCCTGGCGAGGAGGCAACGGTGACGTTCGCACTGCGGCTTCCTCTCCTGGCCTACCTGTCCCTGGACGACAGATGGGTCGTCGACCCGGGCCCCATGTGGATCTCAGCTGGCCCGTCGTCGAGCGACCTCCCGCTGCGGAGCCGCTTGGACGTCGTCGGTGACACCGCCGACGTCACCGAGCGGAGGGTCTACCTGACCCACTCCACCACGACCGCGCGCCGCATACCAAGTCGCCGATCACACGCGACATGCCCCACCCCCGAGCAGCAAGAGCGGTGAGCAGAGCTCCCGGTCTCGGCCAGCTGCGACATCTCCACGATCAAGCGGGAAGGGTTGCGTTGGCCGCCGCGGCGACGTTGATGGTGAGTGCTGGCAGCGCCTCCGCCTATACGGATCCCGGAATCAACTGGGACCACACATACGAGGCCTCGGGTGTGCGGGTCTACGTCGAGGAGTACGGCGACATCATCTCGGTGTGCGACACAAAGTCGAACGGGCACGCGGCCACGGTCCAGGTCCGCGCCACCGACGTATGGCCCTACGACTACGAGATGACGGCCAGCGATGGCGTCGGAACCTGTAAGACTCATCAGGCCAGCGACGGCGCCACGTACAACCTGAGCGAGCGTGGCATCGACCTCCTCTTCGACGGCGACGGCGGCGACTGGTCAGGCTCGGGCTACTTCACCAACGACCACTGACCTGTCGCTTGGCGCCTGACGCAAGGACGTAGAAGGTCTTCCGCTCGATCACCGCGGCACGAATGGGGGCAGCCCGTTGGGAATGCCCCATCCACGGCCGGGGCGCTCGCCGAGGGCACCCACGCGCTGCTCAGTATCGCCGCGATGGCGAAGGTGGTCGAGCCCGAGGGCGGAGGCGGGGGCAGTTCGACCGTCAAGCAGCAGGCCAGCTTCACCATCGTGCCCGGCCTGGCGGATGGCAAGGGCTACTCGTTCCGCCAGAGGTCGGGCCGGGGCACGAGTCCTCGACTCGGCCTCGGTGCCGTCCTGGCTCGCCGCCACGGCCGCTCCAGCCGCGATGGCGTGTGCCCCCTGCGGCAGGGTCCTCACGGGCCCATGTGGACGTGCGCGGCCCAGAGAGTCGGAAACCTGGGGTAGCGGTCTCGGATCAGTCGGATCGCGGCGTGTACGGAGGCACCGGTGCGGGTGGGATCGAAGCCGTCTGCGGCGAGTCGCGCGTAGACGCGTTCGGCGATCTCGACGGCGATGGTGTCGTTGATCTGCCACAGCGTCCCGACAACCTGCGGGAATCCGGCGAGTTGGAACGCGGTGACGACATGGAGGGACTCGTCGGCCAGCTCGCCCCTGGTCACGGCGGTGCTGCAAGCGGAGAGATAGGCGAACTCGCATCTCTCCAGGCGCAGCCGGGAGATCTCCAGCACGTTGAGCGGGTTGACGGCATGGTCGTGGACCAGCAAGTGGCTCCGGTAGGGGTCGTCGGGATCCGCACCCGCGTGGCAGGCGAAATGCGCCCAGGGATGGGTAGCGAGGCTGGAGAGCACGGCCTGGCAGGTTGCCTCCTCCCCGACCAGGCCCTCCACCGAGGGAAAGAGCTGAGCCAGGTGCTGGTATTCGGTCCGGGCACCCGGCAGGTCTCGTGCGCCCGGTGTGTGAGGCATGGCGACCGCCAGCACGCGCGGTGGGCCGGAATCCCCGGACGGCGTCTTCCGCGGGGCATGCTGTGCCCTGGCGTGGGACAGGGCACGGACGGTGGGCGTGTACGAGGACACGACTTGGTCCATGACCGTTCGGCGGGGCTCGCCTTCTGGAGGCGCCTGAAGGTGGTGACCGGCGGCATGCAGCGGAAAGTGCGCCAGTGGGCCGCAGGGGATCCACCACATGCGCCGTGTGTCGGATTCCTCCAAAGGCTGGGTGAGGCGGAGCAAGTCGAGAACCGGTTCCGCCACGTCGTCCCAGAGCCAGGGCAATATGTCCTCGGACATGACGCGTTCGGCCTCCATGCGTGCGTCACGGGAGCTGCCGCTCCGCCCCAGGTGGTACTGCATGTCACCCAGGCGTTCGTGGACATCGTCGTGGTCGACGTCGGGCAGTTCGCATACCTGGATGCCGTCGGTGGTCAGTACGAGGGCGTCGCATCGGTACCGGCTGACGTTGACCATGACGATGGGGCCGCTGTGCGCTTCGGTGGCCAGTTGAGCGGCGTGCGGGGGCAGTAGGAAGCGCTTCAGTCCAGGCAGTGTGCGGATCCGTGCGACCACATCGTCCAGCTCCTGCGCGAGTTTGCGGCGGAGATCCGGATCGTGCTCACTACCGGAAACGTCGGTGCTGTTGATCAGGTCGGGGCCAGCGGTGGTGGAGTCGTCCAGCCGGGCGCACAGGTGATCGAACCGATTTGCCAGGTCCGGCGCGCGTTCCCGCAGCTCGGTGAGATCCGTTCGGGACTCCAGAGCCTGCGCCAGGAGCACGCCCCGTCCCATTTCGAGTACTTCGACTGCCCGGTCCGGCAGTCCAGCGGCAAGCGCGCTTGCCGCTGCATCGCCGGCCAGACGTGAGTACTCGGCCATCCATCGCGTCGCGTCGGTCCGCAGGAGCCCACGAGCCGCCAGGCGGGGCAGCAGCTCCACACCGAGCGCGAATCCACGCGCCGCCTGCTCGGGCCGGCCGTGCGCCATCGCGAGCTCACCCCATTCGCAGGCAGCGGACAGTCGGACCGCCGTGGGGGCGCTGCCCCTGGACGCCGCTGTCTCCAGGAGGCCGAGCGCCTGCTCGACGTTCCGTCCGTCCTTCGCGATCACACCATGGATGCTCAGCGACAGCGCCAGATTCACTTCGCACTGTGCCCGGAAGGGATGGTCCTCGCTGGTCCCGTCAACGGCGGCGCGGCCCGCCGAGATCGCCTCTTCCAACGAGGACGTGTCCCCCGTCTGATCGAAGTACAGCCGCAGCGAATTGCCGAGGTTCGTCAGTACGGCGGCTTGGTGACGGCCGTCCGTGCCGGAGGCGAGATCCGTCATCTCGCGCTCGAACGCGATGGCGTGCCGCAGACTGTCGAGGTCCTTGGTGTGGTGGGCGTTGGCCTTCAGCACGACGGCGAGGTTCGCCAGGTACATCCATCGGTTCGGGTGGTCCTCGGGCGTCGCCGCCACCGCTTCGCTGCCCAGCGCGATCGCGCGGTCCAGGGCGGGAGTGTCTCCGGCCCGGTTGAACCGCTGGTTCAGCATCCCCACCAGGGTCGACCGGTAGAGCGGCCCGTCGGGGTGTTCGGCGGGCGTGAGGTCGACCACGGCGCTCGTGGCTTCGATGGCCTCGTCGAGCGCGGTCATGTCCCCGGTACGTTCGGAGAGCATGTGGAGCAGGCTGCCCAGGTTGTACAGAGCAGTCTGCTGGATCGGCGTACCGCGTGGCGCCGCCCTGACGGCGCTGCGCGACATGGCGATGGCCTCGTTCAGGACCGACTGGTCTCCCGTGCGCTCGAACTGGTAGCGCAGCAGGATCGTGGAGTTCACGAGCACGATCGACCGATCCCGGTCGGACTCTGGTACGGCCTCCAGCGCGGCAGTGCTCAGCCGGAGGGCTTCGTCCAGCAGGGCGCCGTCGTCCGTACGCTCGTACAGCATCCGCAGGGAGTCGGCCAGCCCGCCCCAGGACACGTAGCGCTCGATGTCAGTCTGCGACACCTCGCGGACCACCTCCCTGCCGATCTCGGTTGCGTCCCGCAGGTGTCGAACATCACCGGTGCGCTTGAACAGCGCTCGGAGAGACTCGGCCAGGTTGTGCAAGGCCATCGTCCGGTCCGTGCCGGCGATGGCGGCCCGCGTCACCGTGTCACGGGCGACCGCGACAGTTTGCTGGATGTCGGCGAGCTCCCCCGTATGCTCACCCAGGCGCTGCCAGGCCGCCCCCAGGGCCATCAGCCGACGGACGAGCAGGGCCGGATCCTCAGCAGCGTCGGCCACCGCGTTACGCGCGGCGCAGATCGTCAGCCGTGCGCTGTGCGCATCGGCTCCCTCGTCGAGGTGCAGCGCCAGCGCCTGAAGCAGGTCCTCCCATGTCGCCTCGCCGTCCGGTCTCAAGGGTGCCCCGGGCGGTCGCGGCACCGGCTCCGGCAGGGGCAGCTCGGGCTTCAACAAACTCACGACGACGAGCAGTGCTGTGGCCGTCCGTATTTCTGGCAGCGCGCGCTTGTCAGCGAGAGCCAGCCCCCGCTTCCAGTGCAACATCCCGACGAGGTGGCAGGTCTCCACGATGTCCTGCGTCCGGGTTGTACTGGTGAAGAGCTCCACCGCCTCGGTCAGGGCAGCAGGGTCGAGCAAGCCGTACGGACCGGCCGCACCGTCGAGCCTGGACCGGACAGCCGCCGCCCACCGCTTCCGCATGTGCCCCCCAGCGCCATTCGTGCGCCCCTGACTTCGCGGTGCGCGCCTCTCCACATCACGTTCGCGCGTGAACCATACGGCTCAGCACGTAACGTGACCGCATGGCAGATCTGGTCGAGACCCTGTCTCACGTCATTCTGGAGTCCAGCGAGGCACTGCTCCGAGATCACGGCGCCTGTCCCCGGCCTCAAGTCCACATCCTGGCCGAGGACATGGACCAGCCCTACGTCGGCTTCGTCACCTGTCGGCTCTTCTACCGAGGCGCGGACGCGGCGTCCGCACTCGCGGGCCTGGGGCTGTTCCCCTCGGTCCTCATGGCGACGCGACTCCTCGTCGTGTGGGAGGACTGCGACCTGCGGACGGCGTTGGAGCTACCGGGAGGGCCCTTCCCCACAGGCGTGGTCATCCTCGACGCCGGTCACGATCAGCACGCCCTGAACTGGCACCCCTTCGACATCGAGGTCGGGGGCACCAGTCCGCACGGCATACCCACGGTCACCCCACACTGGGGCACGCCTTCCCGCTACGAGGACGTGCAGCTGCTGGCGCCGATCGAGGAACTGCTGACGGTGTGGCGTGAGTTCCGGCACGAGGAGATCCAGGAGACGGCGATCAAGCTCCAGGAGGCGGGATACGAATTCAGCATGATCAAGCGCTGAGAGCGCGCTAGGCGTTCTCCGTACGGGGCTGCTGAGCCGCGGAACCGGACGCAGACGCGCCCGCGGGCCCCGGCGGCGGCTCCGGCGGCTCCTCAGGGGTGTCGGCTCCGCCCTGTGGTTGATACCCACGCGGGTCACCGGGATCAGCCAGGAATGCCCGCTCCCACGGGGTCAGTTCCTCCTGCGGTGCTGTCATCTCGCCCCCCTGCGGAATGCTGTTCCGGGACCTTTACCATTTCCACCACGTCAACGTCGGCCATACGCAGATAGATCCCGCCGGTGTGCTCCACCCTGGAGACGAAGGAGCCATCCGCAGCCATCCGGTACGACGCCTGCAGATACAGGTCGGCCTCCTGGGGATGGCTCGAGGCGTACGACCGCGTACCGAACCAACCGCCCACCCATGTGCCGTCCTTCAGCCGCGCCCGAACGAAACGCGGTCCGCTGTCGGAGCTCGTGCCCACAGCGTAGTCCCACGCCGTCGGCACCGGCCTGTACACAGAATGGGCACGGCGCCGCTCCCGGTACGAGACTGCTGCGGCGGCGGCAGCCGGAACGCCGAGGAAGAGCAGCAGAGCCCACATGCCGACCGCCCGTGGGCTCTCTGCGGCCAGCCCGCTCAAGCCGGACCGCTCGGCCCGGCGCCATGCCCGGACCAGGGCCGGACCGGCGATGACCGCATACACCCCGTTCAGAACGACGCTAGCGGTGATGGCGCGCAGCATCCGTTCGCCGAGCTGCGCCTGCGTGGCGACCGGACCCCGCCAGCGCTCACGCAGAAACTGATAGGTCAGCCCGGGCAGAACGAGCAGGACCAGGGCCAGCAGCTGACTCGTCGTGGACGGTGGTTGCATACCTCCCCCTGCTCATCGAGCCCCCAAAGTCTCCCACAGAGGTCACAGTTTCGGTCCTCCGTCGCCGCAGTCAGCCCGCCAGGGCCACGCGGATCGCGGCGACCAGTCGGTCGGCTCCGTCGCGGGCCGCGCGGCGGACGCCCGCGCCGAAGCGCGGCCAGCCTCACCACCGGCCCCGCCGGCGTACTCCTCACTCGCGCAAGAGCCAAGCCGAGTTCGAGTGCTCCTCCTGCGGCTTCACCTGCAACGCGGACACCAACGCAGCAACCAACGTCGCGGCAGGACAGGGCGGGATTCCTCGCCCCCGGCGCTCAGCCGGTGCCGGAGGGACGACATCGCCCACGCGGTCGCAGAATGTCCGTGGGCCTCAGCCCAATGGGGATGAAATCCCTCTGATTCAAGAACGGGGAGGATGTCAAACTGGATCCCTGCCGTCCCACGCCCACCACGCCCGGGACGGCGCTCTTCGGAAGGAAGCCGGGACCTCTTGAA
>CAMLJW010000031.1 GCA_946480485.1 uncultured Streptomyces sp.
GCGTCAACGCCGTTGCGCGCCAGATTCGCGCGGGTCGCCTCCCGAGTGAGGAACGAGTCCGTGATCTGCACCGGCCGGTGCGCGTGGAGAGCGGTGGCGAGGGCGCCCCAGCGGTCGCCGACCACGACGACCGTCCCGTCGAGCGCCCGCCCGTTCGCGACGCGAGCGGCCCGGTCCGTGAGGTTCGCGACGCGATCCGCCCGATCCGCCCGATCCGTGGGGTCCGCCCGATCCATGGGATCTCTGGGATCGGTGGGATCCATGCGATCTCCGGGATCCATGAGGTCGGCGAGACGCCTCAGCAGGTACGCGTCGGAGGCGTCCCAGGCGCGCAGCCGGTTGCGGGGGTCCTCCGGGAAGGGGGCCAGGTCCAGTGCGCCCCACGGCGTCGTCATACGGTCGTTCATCGTGGGCCAAGGCTAGCCGAGCCGCAGCTCAGGGCTTCCCCGAGAGGCAGCCTGTACATCACCTTGCGCGTCAGCGGACTCTGTTGATCCGGCAGGCCGGATCAACAGACCTCCAGCAGACCGGATCATGGGAGACTCCCTCTCATGAACGCCAAGTCGGCCCCCCGAGCGGTGAGAGAAGGAACCACGAGGACGCGGCTGGACCGAGGGCGTGGTGCGCTCGGGCCCGCGTTGGAGCTCGTTCACACGGGACGCGCGCCGACGAGGGCCGTGCTCACCGCCGAGTTGGCAGTCACGCGGGCGACGGCGGGCGCGGTGGCCGCGGAGCTCGAAGCACTCGGGCTGATCCGCGTCGACGCGCGCCCGGGCGCCGCCGCCGGTTCGCAGGGCCGCCCCTCGCACCGGCTCCAAGTCGCCGAGGACGGCCCCGTCGCCCTCGCCGCCCAAGTGCACGCCGACGGCTTCCGCGCGGCCCTGGTAGGCCTCGGCGGCCGTATCGTCGCGACGGCGCCCGGCTGCGAGACCGTCGACCCCGACCCCGCGAAGGTGCTCAGCTCGGTCGTCGACGCGGGCGCCCAGCTGCTCCGGGAGACCGGACGCCGCTGCGTGGGCGCGGGCCTCGCCGCGCCGTCCGCCGTCGCCGAACCCGAGGGCACGGCCCTCAACCCGCTCCATCTGGCCTGGCCGGCGGGCGCTCCCGTACGGAAGATCTTCGCGGAGCGGATCCGCGCGGCCGGGATCACCGGCCCGGCGTTCGCCGCCAACGATGTCAACCTCGCCGCGCTCGCCGAACACCGGCACGGCGCGGGCCGCGGCGCCCGCCACCTGCTGTGCGTGGCCACGGGACACCGCGGCGTCGGCGGCGCGCTGGTGCTCGACGGCCGTCTGCACACCGGCAGTTCGGGCCTGGCACTTGAAGTCGGCCACCTCACGGTCCAACCGGAGGGCCGCCCCTGCCACTGCGGCAGCCGCGGTTGCCTGGACGTCGAGGCGGATCCGCTGGCCTTCCTCACCGAGGCGGGCCGCGACCCCGGCCCCGAGTTGTCGCTCCTCCAGCAGGCCAACGACCTGATCCGCAACCGCTACGCCGACCCGGCCGTCTCCACGGCCGCCGAGGCACTGATCGACCGGCTCGGGCTCGGGCTCGCGGGACTGGTCAACATCCTCAACCCGGACCGCGTCATCCTCGGCGGGCTCCACCGCACCCTCCTTGACGCCGACCCGGAGCGCCTGCGGGCCGTCGTCGCCGGCCGCAGCCTGTGGGGGCAGAGCGGCAGCGTTCCCATCCTCGCCTGCACGCTCGACCACAACAGCCTTGTGGGAGCGGCCGAGATGGCGTGGCAGCCGGTTCTCGACGATCCGCTGGCGGCGCTGTCCTGACGCCTGGGGCCTGGGCCTGAACGCGCTGGCTACCTCCGGTGCGGCACCTGCGACGTGAGGTCTGGTTTCACCGCCCGGTCAGCCGGGCAACGGCCGACCGGGCGGGAGCGAGTCCGGGCCCGAGCCCGCCGGCGGCGCCCTCCACCTCCGCGAAGTCGCGAGACGCAGCAGGCGTGGTCCTTGCCGCCGCGTCGCACGGAGGGCAGGCGGGCAGTGCCATCGCGGAGGAGGACGCCGGAAGCGTGAACCACACGACCTTGCCCGATTCGCCGTCCGGACGCGCCCCCCAGCTCTCGCTCACCGCGGCCACCATCGCCAGGCCACGGCCGCTGGTCGCGGACGGGGCGGCGTCCCGCACCTCGGGAAGGCGGGGGTCGTGGTCGTGCACCGAGACCGTGAGCCGATCGAGCAGCAACTCCATCTCCACGGTGCACATCTTGTCGGGTCCGGCGTGCCGGTGGACATTGGTCAACAGCTCGGTCACACCGAGCGCGGCGCGGTCTATCAAGGGGTCGAGATGCCAGCAACGCAATTGCGCCGAGACGATTCTGCGGACCTGGCCGATCCGCGACGGCAGGGCTTGGAGCTCCACCGTGCAGTGCCTGCTTGGCTGACTGATCACGGCCGCGACTCCCCGAAATGAGGTCCGGAAGAAGACGGAGTACGGATCGAGCGGGCTGCCTGCGTACAACGGCGGCCTGCTGTTGGTGGCCGGCGCGCTGGTTCGCAGTGTAATCGCCGGTAAACCCAGAGTGACGTGAGATCAGCGTGACCCAGGGGGTGAGGTCCTGCAACTCGTGGCACGGTCAGTGACCGCAGGCGGTCCCAGCTCCCCGGGGGCGGGGTCGTGATCGCCCAGGGTGAGCGGGTAGCGCGTGCCCTGGAGGTCCGCCAGCGCGCGGTCGTCACGGGCGTACCCCCCGGCCCGTACCTCTGTGCCCCAGGGGTTCCTTTGAGGCACTCAAAGGTGCGTTTATGCAGGTGAGAACCGTGCGAATGGTGTCTATGATCGAGGCGTCCGACCGCGCGAACCGGCGACGGCGCGAACCTGAGGAGCCCGGCCGTGAGCACCCCGCAGCAGGCCCGCACACACGAGCCGATGGCCACACTCGACGTCGACCGCAGCGACGCGGAGTACCGGCACTGGCTCAAAGAAGCCGTACGCAGGGTCCAGGCCGACGCCCAGCGCTCCGCCGACACGCATCTGCTGCGCTTCCCGCTGCCCGAGAGGTGGGGCATCGACCTCTACCTGAAGGACGAGTCCACCCATCCCACCGGCAGTCTCAAGCACCGCCTCGCCCGCTCGCTGTTCCTGTACGGACTGTGCAACGGCTGGATCCGGCAGGGCCGCCCCGTCATCGAGGCGTCCAGCGGTTCCACGGCTGTCTCCGAGGCGTACTTCGCGAAGCTGATCGGTGTGCCCTTCATCGCGGTCATGCCGCGCACGACGAGCGCCGAGAAGTGCCGGCTGATCGAATTCCACGGCGGGCAGTGCCACTTCGTGGACGACCCGCGGAAGATGTACGAGGAGTCGGCCGCCCTCGCGATCCGGACCGGCGGGCACTACATGGACCAGTTCACCTACGCGGAACGGGCCACGGACTGGCGCGGCAACAACAACATCGCCGAATCGATCTATCACCAGCTGAAGTTGGAGCGCTACCCCGAGCCCGCGTGGATCGTCGCCACGGCCGGCACCGGTGGCACCTCGGCGACCATCGCGCGCTATGTGCGTTACACGCAGCACAACACCCGTATCTGCGTGGCCGATCCGGAGAACTCCTGCTTCTTCGAAGGCTGGACGACGGGCGACGCGGACGTCACCAGCGACTGCGGTTCGCGTATCGAGGGCATCGGCCGGCCGCGCATGGAACCGAGCTTCGTGCCCGGCGCCATCGACCGGATGATGAAGGTGCCGGACGCGGCAAGCGTGGCCGCCGTACGGGCCCTGGAACAGGTCATCGGGCGCAGGGCGGGTGGCTCGACCGGTACGGGGCTGTGGAGCGCGCTGAAGATCGTCGCCGAGATGGTGGCCGTGGGCCGAACGGGAAGCGTCGTCACGCTGCTGTGCGACCCCGGGGACCGCTATCTGGACAAGTACTACTCGGACGAGTGGCTGGCCGAACACGGGCTGGACATCGCGCCGTACGCGACGGCGATCGGGTCACTGCTGGCGACGGGGGTCTGGCCCGACTGAGCACGCCCCGTCAGGGACCGGACAGCACATCCAACCCGAGGTGAGGCGGTGCGGCGCAGGCACGTCACGATGGTTGGCGGGCCTTCAGGTGCCTGTACCGTTCCCGGGCTCGCCCGCCACCACCAGACTCCGCAGATGCTCCGAGATTTCCGCTCGCGCCCCGGCGGGCAGCCCGGCGTCCGTGACCAGCGTGTCGACCTGCTCCAGCACGGCGAAGGAACTGAGGCCCACCTTGCCCCACTTGGTGTGGTCCGCGACCACGACGACGCGCCGCGCGGACTGGACGAGCCGCCGGTTGGTCTCGGCCTCCGCCAGGTTCGGCGTCGAAAGACCCGCCTCGACCGAGACTCCGTGCACCCCCAGGAACAGCAGGTCGAAGTGCAGTGCTCCGATCGCCTGATCGGCGACCGGCCCCACGAGTGAGTCCGACGGAGTGCGCACGCCGCCCGTCAACACGACCGTGGCCGCACCCTGCCGCTGTCCCGAGTTGCGCTGCGCCGCGTGGAAGATGTCGGCCACGCGCACCGAGTTGGTCACCACGGTCAGGTCTGGCACGTCGAGGAGCTGATGGGCGAGCGCGTACGTCGTCGTACCGCCCGACAGGGCGATCGCCGTGCCCGGCGCGACCAGCTCCGCGGCGGCCCGCGCGATGTCCTCCTTGGCGGTCAGCTCCAGACCCGACTTGACCTCGAAGCCCGGCTCGTGGGTGCTCGCCTCGACCACCGGGACCGCGCCGCCGTGCACCTTCTCCACCACGCCCTGCCGGGACAACGCGTCCAGGTCGCGACGGACCGTCATGTCGGAGACGCCCAGCCTCCTGGTCAGCTCGTTGACGCGGACGCCGCCCCGCCGTCGGACCTCGTCGAGGATCAGAGCGCGGCGCTGCTCCGCGAGGAGGTTCTGATTCTCACTCACGTCCGCTCCGGTCCTTTCGCATCGTTCTGCCCGACACGCCCTCTGACACGCTCTCTGACCCCCTCCGACGAGGACATTCTCCCCGCCTCCGACCCGAAGACCTCTCATCCTCGCACGGGGGGGCATGGGGCGCGCCACTGGCCTGTGTCGACGCGGACACGTCACGGGGGCAACCTCAGGACGACACTGTCACACGGATCGGGGAGATTCGGTGACGAGAGGGTGCGGCCGGGCCCCGGAGCCGGGATCCTGTACCTGTCCATGACACATGATCTACCTGCGCATGACACATGCCACATCGCATCATGGGGGAAGCGAAGAGAGTGGAGCGTCCACAGGAATGTGCCTCGACGGGGGAGGCGAACCGCCCCGAGCAACGGCCGGAAACGGCCGACACCGCACTGGAACTCCTGGTCCACGGCGTCGGAGGCACCACGCCCGAGGAGATGCTGAACGATCCGCGCATCGTGCGGATCACCGGCGACGAGACGGCCGCCGTCTACCGCCGCGTCGACGACGCCGACGCGGAAGCGCGGCCCGACGACTACCGCGGCAAACCGGTCCCTGAGGCGTACGTGTGGTGCAACCTCACCTCCGGAAACGGCGCCCGCGCTCTGTGGCTGCTGCTCCTTCCGTTCATGGTGGTCAATCTCGCCCATTGGATGCGGCCCACGGTGAGCGACAACCGGAGACGGAGGGTACGCCTCTACGGCCTGCTCGTCCGCCTTGCGAGCCTCACGCTCACGGTGCTGCTGGTCGCCGCTGCCTGCGAGGTGGCCCTCGACCTGGTCGCCTGGCAGTGCGCGGGCACGCCCGCGTGCGCCGCGGAACACTCCTGGCTGGGCTTCCTCTCGCCCGTCGAATCCGACGACGGCTGGTGGAGCCAGCCCGGCCGCCGCCTCGCCCTCGCCTCCCTGGTGCCCGCCGCCCTCACCGGCCTCCTTTGGTACCTCTCCCACCGCACCTGGAGCGCGTACGAGTCCCAGCGGCCGATGTCCGACGAGGACGACCCCGGCGAGGACACCGGCCGCCCGGTCCTCGGCCGCCCCGGCTTCTGGTACGGGCGCAGGCTGGTGGCCCGGCTGCGTGCCGCCCACACCGCCGCGGGTCTGCTGACGGTCGCCGCCGGGGTCGGCGCCGCCGCCGCCCGCCACGACCGCGAAAACGGTGGGCCGGTCGCCCTGGAAACGCTGGGCTGGCTTCTCAACGCAGCGTTCATCGTGGGCGCGGTCGTCGTGGTCTGGGTCGTCTGCCGCAGGG
The DNA here is from genome assembly GCA_946480485.1 of uncultured Streptomyces sp. The sequence goes on from CAMLJW010000031.1 coordinate 6,160, forward strand.
GCCGCAGCGAGAGGCGGTTCGACCGGCAACTCGACGAGACCATGGTGAGCCGGCTGCCCATCGGCTCCCTCGTCCTGCTCGCCCTCACCCTCCTGTACGCCGGCTGGTCGCGACCGGACTGGCGGTCGGCCCACCGGCTGCCGGGCGACGGGACGTTCGCCGGTATCGCCCTCGTCCAGGGCCTGCTCGTGTTGGCGATCGGCGTGGTGGCCCACCTCCTGGACCGCACGCACCCCGACACCCGCACCGCGATGCGCGGCCTCGCGGGGCCCGCCGTGGCGATGCTGGCCTGTGCTCTGGGCGGTGTGATGTCCGGCGGCGTGGCCCAGCGCGTCGCCGGCTGGCTCGACGGCACCGAAGGACCGATCGAGGGCCCGCCGGTGTTCCTGACGTGGCAGGCCTCCGTCATCCCGCCCCTCATCGTCGTTCTCCTGGTGCTCTTCGGCTGGCTGGTCAGGCGCACGGTGCGGCTGCGCCGCGCCGAGATGGACCAGGTGGACCTCGACTACCCGTCGGAGCCCAAGGACGCCGAGCGCACCCGACTCATCGCCACAGCACGTGCGATGGCCGCCCTCACCGACCGGGCGCCCCGGATCATCGGCATCACAACCACCGTGACGCTTCTCCTGGGCGCTGTGGCCCTCCTGGGTGCCATGACGACCGACGAGGTGCCCGGCGAGGCCGCACAAGGAACGTATGCCTTCGTGGAGGGCGCGGCCGAGAGCGCGCAGGCGCTCGGTTCGTGGCTGATCGGCGTCGGCTTCCTCTTGCTCGTCACCTGGGGCCGCCGCGCCTACCGCGATCCGTCGGCCCGCCGCACCCTGGGCATTCTGTGGGACGTCGGTACGTTCTGGCCGCGCGCGGCGCATCCCTTCGCGCCCCCCTGTTACGCCGAGCGCGCCGTGCCCGACCTGACCTGGCGCATGGCCACATGGACGCGCAGGACGGGCGGGCGTCTCGTCATCTCCGGGCACTCCCAGGGCAGCGTCCTCGCGGCCGCCGCGGCCTGGCAGCTCACACCGTCGGTCCGGAGGCGGGTCGCCCTGCTGACCTACGGCTCACCCCTGGAGCGGCTCTACGGGCGCTGGTTCCCGGCCCACTTCGGACCCGCCGCGCTGAGCAGCCTGCACCGCGAGGTCGACTGCTGGCGCAACCTCCACCGAGCCACCGACCCCATCGGCGGCCCCGTCGGGCTGCCCGGTGACCGCGGCCTCCAGGTGGACCGCGAGGCACTCATGGACCCTCTCGCCTACGGCCGCACCGCCCAGTACCCGCTGCCCGAGCCGATTCTCGGGCACTCCGACTACCGGGCGGACCCGGCGTTCGCGCACGAGCGGCAGCGGCTGCTCGCGCGGCTCCGGCCGGACCTACCGCGCCCGCGCCCGGAAGGCCGATCCCCGGAGCCTCCCCGACCCGACGCCGACGCCCCGCCCGACGGCGAGCCTCACCCTGGTTCGAGGGGGGACGGCGAGCCTCAGGGCAGCTCGGGGAGGTCCTCGGCATAGAGCAGGGTGAGGTCGTCCGTGCTCGGCTCGTCGAACTGGGCGACCCGCCCCGCGTGCCGCTCCACCATCGCCTCGAAGGTCTGCCGCGCCGTACGGCCGTTGCCGAACGCGGGCCCCTTCGGGATCGCCGTGAAGTACTTGAGCAGCGCCTCACCGGCACCCGGCGCCAGCTGGTACTCGTGCTCCTCGGCCTGCTGCTCCACGATCCGCAGCAGCTCCTCGGGCACGTAGTCGCTGAAGGTGATGGTTCGTGAGAAGCGGGAGGCCACACCCGGGTTGATGCTCAGGAAGCGCTCCATCTCGGCCGTGTACCCCGCGACGATCACCACCACCGCCTCCCGGTGGTCCTCCATCAGCTTCACGAGTGTGTCGATGGCCTCGCGGCCGAAGTCGCGTCCCGAGTCCTCCGGCGAGAGCGCGTACGCCTCGTCGATGAACAGCACGCCGCCGCGTGCCTTGTCGAAGGCCTCCTGCGTGCGGATGGCCGTGGAGCCGATGTGCTCACCGACCAGGTCGACCCGGGACACCTCGACGAGATGGCCTTTCTCCAGGACGCCGAGTGAGGCCAGGATCTCGCCGTACAGCCGGGCGACCGTCGTCTTGCCGGTGCCGGGGGAGCCGGTGAATACCAGATGGCGCCGGACGGACGCCGCCTTCAGGCCCGCCTCCTGACGGCGACGGCCCACCTCGATCATGTCGGTGAGGGCGCGCACCTCACACTTGACGCTGTCCAGGCCCACCAGCGCGTCGAGTTCACCCAGCACGGCCGTCGACGTGCGCGCGGGCGGTCCCGCCTCCTGGGCGGCGACGAGCGGTTCCTGCTCGGTGGTGCGCTGGCCGGGGATGGTGCCCAGCAGACCGGAGGACTGGCTCGCCTTCTGTACGGCTGTCTCCTGTGCCGGGGGCCGCACATTCGCGCTCTCGTCGCTCGTGCAGTCCTCGACGACGGGGCCGCTGCCGGACACCTCGCCGCCGGCGGCGTCCGCGAACTCGTAACCCCCGCGCGCGCACCGCTCAGTGCGGCATTTCCTGAGCGTCGTACGGCAGCCGTCGATCACATGGAAGCCGTAACCGCCGCTGTCCGTGACGCGGCAGCCGTGGAAGCTGCCGCGGCCTCCGGCCGACACATAGAAACCCGCCTCCGCGGGCGAGGTGACCGTGCACCGCTCGACGGCGGGGTCGGCGCCCTTGGTCACGATCACACCCGTCTGCGTACCGTCCACGGAGCAGCCCGACAGGGTGCCGCCGCTGCCGTGGTCCCGGAACCAGGCGCCCGTCGCGGCATCCCGGATCCGGCAGTCGTCGAGCTGCGCGGTGGCGCCGTCGCTCACGGACACCGCCGTGTTGCGCACCTGCCACAGGTCGCTGTCGACGACGTCGGCGCGCGAGCCGCGGTCGAGCACGAAGAGTGCGTCCGGCACGTCGTGCACCCGGCACGAGTCGAGCACCGCGGTCGCGCCGTCGCTCACCCACACCGCGGGGTAGTCGCCCGTACTGTCGTGGATCTCGCATTGGTTGGCGTCCACGCGCGTGCCCGGATCCCACACCGACAGGCCGTTGCGCCCGAACTGCCGCACTGTGGAACGGGTCATCGAGAGGACCGAGCGGGAGCGCAGGTCGACCGCGTTCTCCGGGACGTCGTGGATACGGCAGTCGGCGAGCGTCAGCACGGCGTCCGTGTCGAGCGTGACACCGTCCGCCGTCGTGCGGTGCACATCGCAGTCGGTGAGATGAGCCGTGGCCCGTGCGGTGACCTGTACGCCACTGCCCCTGACCTCGTACACCTCGCAGCCGACGGCCTCCAGCGCCGAGTGTTCGCCCGTCACCGACAGACCCGCGCCCGAGGCATGGTGCACCCGGCAGCGCTCCAGGCGCGGATGGGCGCCGCCGCGCACGGCGATGCCCGACTGGCCGGCCGCGACGACCTCGCATTCCTCGAACACCCCGCCCCCGCCGTCCAGTACGGCGATGCCGACACCCGCCGGATTGTCCACCGTGCAGCGCCGTACGGTCGGCCGCGCACCGCCACGTACCTCGAGCCCGGCCGCTGAGCGCGTGACGATCCGGAGGTCCATGAGCTCCGGCGCGCCCTCCTCCACCAGGACCGCGGGAGCGGCCGCGTCCTGGCCCTCCACGAGCAGGTCCTGGACCACGGCGCAGGCGCGCACCGTGAGGGGCACTCCGTCGACGGGCGCGATGCGTACGGAACCCGGGGAGCCCTCCGGGCCGCGCAGGGTCACCGTCCGCTGGACAACGAGGTTCTCCCGGTACGTACCGGGAGCGATGGTGAGCACGTCACCGTCGCCCGCGGCCTCCAGGGCGGCGGCGAGCGATGCGTACTCACCTGTGCGGCGTCGCCACCGTGACGTGCCGGTGTGCGTCACCTGGACCGTGCCCTGTGCCATGGCGCTGTTGTGCCCCCAACCTCGTTGTACGCGGTCCTGAGAGGTTGTCATTGAGCCCCGTCGCCCCGTTGGATCAGCTCACGGGGGATCGGGCACAGCCTCTCACGACGGTGCCGAACAGTTCGGCCGGTCCACCGTAGCGTGCGCGGGGGCGGAGAGTTGACCGGAGGGAGCGGCTGTCAGCTGCCCGTGCCGGTCCTGCCCCAGTCCGGGCCGGCCTGCGACCAAGCCTGGGCCCAACGGGCGTACCGGTGCCGCACCATGCTCCAGACGACGAGCCGCCGACAGCCCTCGACAAGTCCGGCGTAGACGGCTGCCGTGCCGAATCCGGCGAGGACGGCGTGCGTCGTCGCTGCAGCGGTGTCCAGGGGGCGGCCCACTATTCGGCCGTGCTCGTCGATCCACATCCTGAACTGGTCGCCGGGCTGAGGGGACTTGAGTGCGGCCATGACCGTGCCGTGCTGCGCTGTGCCGTCCGGACCCGTCCAGTCGGCGAGCACACGGCTGTGGGAGTCGCGCGCCGAAGACGTCTCGGGGTCCGGGTCCAGCGGGGTGCTGTCCGCCTTCTTGACCACGGTCGCCTCCACCCAGTGGCGGCTCTGTCGCTGCTGCCGAACGGACTTCTGCAGGGCATCATGGGCGGCTGAGCCGACCAGCGCGCCGACCAGGGGCGTAGTGACCAGGATCAGCAGCAGCGCCGCCAGTGCCACCCATGCCTCGGCGAGATCGGTCGCCCGGCGCAGCGGGTTGTGCCGCCAGCGCCAGAGCCCCCTGATGGCCCGCAATGTCCCGCTACCCCCTTCCGCGGCCGTGATAATGCCGATCGGAGCCGTCCACGCACGGGGCCGGGAAGGGAGAGCGACATCACCCCTCGTCCCGGTCTCTCATGAACTTCTCATTAAACCCAACGGCCCTGCCCGGCGCGCTGGTTTCCCCCCTCCCGCGAAATCTATTCGAGGATTCTGACCGGATCTCCCAGGCGCACTGTGCCCAGGGACTCCGGCACCACGTTCTGCCCGAAGACCAGTTTGTCGCCGAAGCGGCGGTGGCGACCGAGGGTGCGCAGCGGCTCACCGCCGCGCTCGGCGGTGTCCTGGTCGGTGGTGGTCACGACGCAGCGCCCGCATCCCTTGGCGACCCGGAAGGTGGCCTCGCCGATGGCGATCCTTGACCAGCCGTCCTCCGCCCAGGGCGCGGTGCCGTCGACGACCACGTTCGGCCGGAAGCGGTTCATGGGAAGCGGGCCCTCGCCGGGCCGGTCGCCGCGCGCGATCAGCACGTTGAGGGCGTCGAGGGAACCGAGCGTGGTGAGCAGCAAGGGGTAGCCGTCGGCGAAACTGACGGTTTCGCCCGCGCGCGCGTACTCCGGATCGAGGGGCCGGCGTGTGGCCGGGTCGTCGAGGTGCACGAGGCGCACGTCTACGCCGAGATAGTCGCTGAACCAGGCATGCGCCGCGGCGTCGGCGGAGGCACCCTCCACAAGGTCGCGCCAGATCCGGACCGTCGTCGTGCCGATCGGCTCGGGTATGGGGACGCTCAGCGGCTCACGGCCGGGCCCGGACAACCGCACACCGCCGCCGGGCAGCGACTCGGCGGCCGCCAACGCCAGGCGCGGATACACGCGTTGGGTGACAACCTTGCTCGTCTCGTCGATCAGCACCCAGCGCCGGTCACCCGCCAGGCCCCACGGCTCCACGACGGCCTCGCCCGGGGCGTGGCCCCTGGCCGCCTTGAGGGGATAGATGTGAATCGAGTGGAGCACCGGCTTCGACATGAGGTCATCCTGCCAGCCGCCACCGACATCCCCGCTGAGAGAGCCGGAGACACCCGGGAGGCCCAAGGGCGTCTCTGATTGGCTCAGTGGTCCCCAGCGCTGCTCAGGGATGTGAGCCAATCGCCCTCGTGCCCTGGTGCTGAACGGCGGGAGCCGTCAGTCCTCGTGGCACACTCCTGCGGACGCTGGTCGGTGAGGTCTCACCGGTCTCACCGAGGAGCGCGCCCGACGTCGCTTGGGCGCCGGGCGTGTGTGACAGGCTGCCACAGGATCGCTGATGTGCGGCTGGTGAGCCTGAGAGATCCGAGGGACTCAGTATCCGCGGTACTGCTGGCCGTTGTACGGATCCTGGTACGGCGCCGGGGCGGGACGCGGCGCCGCAGGGCGCATCGCCTCGTAGCCCGTGTTGCCCGTGACGGGACGCTGCGGCTGCTGGGCCTGGGCGCCCGGGTAGCCGCGCGGTCCGGCGGTCTGATGTGGGATGTACGTCGCGGCGGCCTGCTGCAGTGACTGGGGATGCTGAGCCTGCGGGTAGCCGTACGAAGGAGCCTGCGGCGAGGGAGCGGCCGGCAGGGCGGGCAGCGCTGCCGGAAGCGCGGGCAGATAGCTGCCCGAGTCGTACGCCGAGGGGACCCGGATCGGCGCGATCTGCGGAGTACCCCGCTCTGCGACGAGTGAGTCGTAGATCGGAGTGTCCGGGAAGGAGGCGGAGTAGTAACCGCCGCCATAGGTGGAGCGGGGGGAGGTCATGGCACATAAGTTAAGCCCACGATGTGCTGGTTGGGGAGACCGATAAGAGGGTTGTTTTCCGTGTCGGCCGTGACGGGGATCCCCAATGTGGACGAATTTGGCCAAAAGGGGCAGCGGGCGCGTTCGGTTCGTGTAAACGCCGAGTTCTCGACGGGTTACCGAGTGGTGGGCGGCGATCTCGCCAACGACGTGACGGGCGCCGGCCGTCCGGGGGAAGAGGCTGGCGGACGACGATCGAACGTCCGGAGAGCGGCGGCGCGGAGACGCTCGATGGGGGTGGACATGCCAATGTCACCTCTACGAGGGCGCCCGCTCCTTCGCCAGCTGAACGTTACGGTGACCCGTAAGCGACCCTTTACTGATCACTCACCGCTGGTCGGGCGCCGCGTCGGGACGTGCGTAGGTACGCCCCTTCCAGGCGGCGCCGCGGCCTTGGTAGTGCCGCACCGCGGAATCGACCGTCATGAGGAGGTACAGAAAGGCGGTGACCGGGAGCAGCGCAGCGAGCCCGAGCGGCTGCCCGTAGTAGCGGAGCATCGGCAGATACGTCGCCGTCATCAGCAGCCAGGCCAGTCCGCCCGCCGTCGCCGTCCCCGTACTCCCCGAGGTGAGACCCACGAAGAGGGCCACGGGCGGCACCAGGTACACCAGCGCGAGCCCGGCGACCGTGCCGACCAGCACCAGGGGGTTGTGCCGCAGCTGGGCGTACGCGCTGCGCGAGATCATGAGCCACAGGTCGTGCAGCCGCGGACAGGGACGCACACTGTCGACTCCTTCGGCGAGCCCCAGCCAGATGCGGCCCCCGGACCCCTTCACCGCCTTCGCGAGCGCCACGTCGTCGATGACGGCCTGCCGGATGGCGTCCGGAATCCGGGCCTTCTCGGCGGCGTCCGCGCGCAACAGAACGCAGCCGCCCGCCGCGGCCGCCGTCCGCGCCCCCTTCACGGCGATCCGGCGGAACGGATACAGCTGGGCGAAGAAGTACACGAAGGCGGGCACCACGAGCCGCTCCCACCCACTCTCCACCCGCAGCCGGGCCATCTGCGAGACGAGGTCGAAGCGTCCGGTGCGGGCCGCGGACACCAACTCCCGCAGGGTGTCCGGGCGGTGGGCGATGTCCGCGTCCGTCAGGAGCAGATATTCGGGGGCACGCGCGCGTGCCAGTCCCATTCCGTGCCGTACGGCCCAGAGCTTGCCTGTCCAGCCCGCGGGCGGCTCGCCGGGCGACACCACGGTGAGCGGCAGCCCACCGTGCCGCCGGGCCAGCTCGCGAGCCAGCTCCCCGGTGCCGTCCGAACTCCCGTCGTCGACCAGGAACACCTCGGCCCGCCCCGGATAGTCCTGCGCGAGAAGCGACGGCAGGCTGCGCGGCAGCACGGCGGCCTCGTCCCGCGCCGGTACCACGACACAGACGGACGGCCAGTCATCCGGCTCGCGGCGCGGCGGCAGCCGCAGATCCGTACGCCAGAAGAAGCCCTGTCCCAGCAGCAGCCACAGCCACGCGGCAAGCGATCCGGTGGCAGTCCACACAAGGGTGTCCATCCGGCGCAGTCTGCCGCACCACGGCGGCCCGTTGAGGCGGATCGTCTATGGTGACCGGGTGAAGATCGCGCTCATGGACTCCGGAATCGGTCTGCTTCCCGCCGCCGCCGCGGTACGCCGTCTGCGGCCCGACGTGGATCTCGTGCTCTCCTCGGACCCCGAGGGCATGCCCTGGGGGCCGCGCACTCCGGAGGACCTCACGGAGCGGGCCCTGGCCGTCGCCGAGGCCGCCGCCGCACACCGGCCCGACGCCCTCATCGTGGGCTGCAACACCGCGTCCGTGCACGCCCTGCCCGCCCTGCGCGCCCGCTTCGAACCCGGCCTGCCGGTCATCGGCACCGTCCCGGCGATCAAGCCCGCCGTCGCGGGCGGCGGACCCGTCGCGATCTGGGCGACGCCCGCCACCACCGGCAGCCCCTATCAGCGCAATCTCATCCGGGAGTTCGCCGACGGTGTGGCGGTGACCGAGGTGCCGTGTCCCGGGCTTGCCGACGCCGTGGAGCAGGCGGACGAGCAGGCCATCGACGCCGCGGTCGCCGTGGCCGCGGCGCTCACCCCGAACGATGTAAGGGCCGTCGTCCTGGGCTGTACCCATTACGAACTGGTGGCCGAGCGTATCCGCGTGGCCGTGCAGCGACAGCAGCGCCCCGGAACCGCCCCGCTCGTCCTGCACGGCTCCGCCGGTGCGGTGGCCGCCCAGGCCCTGCGCCGGATCGGTGAGCAGCCCGCCCCGGAGGCGCCCGCTGAGGGCACTCTCACGGTGCTGTTCAGCGGCAGAGAGGAGGCACTGCCCACGGCCGTGCTGACCTACGCGGAGGGCAGGCTGCTGCAGGCCGTCAGCCCCGCGCGCTGAAGGCCCGTCGCCAACCGACCGTCTGACGCCCACCCGGAGCAGTAACAGTCCGCAACCCGATGCCTGCTCTGGGGAACCTGAGTACCCTCAAAGCCATGAGGGACCACCCCCACCGCGAGGGCGCTGCCGACGCCCCGCCTCCCGAGGTCTGGCACGGCCGTGCCACCAACCGCGTGCAGTGGCTTCTCGCACTGGGCGGCGCCGCCTGCCTGGCGCTGGGCATCGCACTGGCCCTCGGCTCGGCCTGGACGTCGGGTGTCGTCCCACTCGTCATGTCCGTGGTCGGCTGCATCGCCACAGGACTCCTGGTCCTGTTCGGCACGCTCGCGTTCGTGCACGTCGCCGTGAAGGTCGACAAGGACTGCCTCGAAGTACGCTGCGGCCACATGGGCGTGCCGCGTCGCCGCATCCCTCTCTCGCAGATCATCGGCGCGGATTTCGCGCCCCAGGTCACTCCGCGCCAGTGGGGCGGATGGGGCTACCGCTGGCGGCCCGAGAAAGGGACCGCCGTGATCGTCCGGCGCGGCGAGGGCCTGGTGCTCCGCCTCGGTGACGGCCATACGTTCACGATCACGGTGGACAACGCGGAGACGGCCGTACGGGTCATCCGCCACCGGCTTCACCGGCTCGGGGCGACCACCTCGGGAACCTCCCTCTGACGCAGCCGCGGCGAGGGCGCGGCCCGCCGGCACCGGGCCGCGGCGCATTCGGTCGGCGGCGAGTGAGCACCGCAGCACACCCGCACACGCGACGACGCCCGCCGTCGAGCCCAGAACCGCGGCGGCCACCGTGATCCGGGCGGCCACTACGCGCGGCGCGAGACGCAGCGACAAACCGCGCTGTCGGCGTCCGGCCCACGCGCCGTACACTCCCGGAGTGATCGCCACAACTACGTCCGTAGACCAGTCGGAACAGCTGGAACCGCAGGTCCGGCCCGCATCGCGCGAGGCCCGGTTGGTACGGCGGCTCGTTCCGGCCGCTGTCGCGGCTCTCTCCGGAGTGCTGCTCTACGTCAGCTTTCCGCCGCGCGTTCTGTGGTGGCTCGCCCTGCCGGCCTTCGCGGTCTTCGGCTGGTGTCTGCGCGGCCGTACCTGGAAGGCGGGCTTCCGGCTCGGCTACCTTTTCGGCCTCGGCCATCTGCTGCCCCTGCTGGTGTGGACCGGTGTGGAGGTCGGGCCGGGGCCGTGGCTGGCGCTGGTCGCCATCGAGGCGGTGTTCGTCGCGTTCGTCGGCGCCGGTGTCGCGGCGGTGTCGAAGCTGCCTGCCTGGCCTCTGTGGGCGGCCGCCGTGTGGACGGCAGGTGAGGCGGCACGCGCGCGCGTGCCGTTCGAGGGCTTCCCCTGGGGCAAGGTCGCGTTCGGCCAGGCGGACGGCGTCTTCCTGCCGCTCGCGGCGGTGGGAGGCACTCCGGTGCTCGGGTTCGCGGTCGTCCTGTGCGGCTTCGGGCTGTACGAGATCGTCCGGCAGGCCGTCGCAGTGCGGCGCACCCACGCCGTACGACGCCCGGCCGCCCTGGTGGCTGCGCTCACCGTCGTCCTCCCCGTCCTGGCCGCCTTCGCCGCACGGCCTCTGGTCAGCGACAAGGCGGAGGACGGGACGGCGACCGTCGCCGTCATCCAGGGCAACGTGCCGCGACTGGGGCTTGACTTCAACTCCCAGCGGCGCGCCGTTCTCGACCACCACGCCCGCGAGACCGAGCGCCTGGCCGCGAAGATCAAGGCGGGCGAGGTCGCCCAGCCGGACTTCGTGCTGTGGCCGGAGAACTCCTCCGACATCGACCCGTTCACCAACCCGGACGCGCGCGCCGTGATCGAAACCGCCGTCAAGACGATCGGCGCGCCCGTCTCGATCGGCGGGGTCGTCGCGAAGGACGGCAAGCTCTACAACGAGCAGATCCTGTGGGACCCGGACAAGGGCCCCGTCGACACCTACGACAAGCGTCAGATCCAGCCCTTCGGTGAGTACCTCCCGCTGCGTTCGCTGGTCGGCGCCATCAACAAGAACTGGACCTCCATGGTCCGCCAGGACTTCAGCCGGGGCGGCAAGCCGGGCGTGTTCACCATGACGGGCACCGAGGTCGGGCTCGCGACCTGCTACGAGGCGGCCTTCGACTGGGCCGTGCGCGACACCGTCACCCACGGCGCCCAGATCATCTCCGTACCGAGCAACAACGCCACGTTCGACCGCAGCGAGATGACCTACCAGCAGCTCGCCATGTCCCGGGTCCGCGCGGTCGAGCACAGCCGGACCGTCGCCGTCCCGGTGACCAGTGGCGTCAGCGCCGTGATCATGCCCGACGGGAAGATCGCACAGAAGACCGGCATGTTCATGGCGGACTCACTGGTCCAGAAGGTCCCGCTGCGTTCCTCCGAGACCCCGGCCACGCGTCTCGGCGTGCTCCCCGAGATGGCGCTGCTGCTGGTCGCGGTCGGCGGGCTCGGCCTGGCGGTGACGGCGGCGGTGCGCGGGCGACGCACCGATGCCGCCTAGCCGTACGCCGGTCGAGTGCGCCCGAACCCGTGCCTGCTGCCGTGGAGTGGCGCATAGGGTCGGCCCATGGCTACTCCTGACTTCATCCGTACGATCCGGGCCACCGCCGGCCCGCAACTGCTCTGGCTCCCCGGAGTCACCGCCATCGTCCTCGACGACGAGGAGAGGGTGCTGCTGGGGCGTCGCACCGACACCCGCAAGTGGTCGGTGATCGGCGGCATCCCGGACCCGGGCGAGCAGCCGTCGGCCTGCGCCGTGCGGGAGGTCTTCGAGGAGACGGCGGTGCGCTGTGTCGCCGAGCGGGTCGTACTGGTGCAGGCCCTGGAACCGGTCACCTACGAGAACGGCGACATGTGCCAGTACATGGACATCACCTTCCGCTGCCGGGCCGTGGGCGGCGAGGCACGCGTCAACGACGACGAGTCGCTGGAGGTCGGCTGGTTCGCGGTCGACGCCCTGCCGGAGCTGAACGAGTTCGGACTGCTCCGGATCAAACAGGCACGGTCCGACGAACCCACCTGGTTCGACCCCATGACCTGAGCTCGGAGTGTGTCGTTCAGGGTGCCGTTCCCGGACAGGTGCTCGATTGCGCGGGCCCCTGTCCGGTGAGGGGCGGTCACGAGATATCTTGATGTCGAGCAATGTTGCAGACGTGGAGCGGAGCACCCGGTGACTGACTCGACCATCATCTATACGCACACTGACGAGGCCCCGGCCCTGGCGACGCATTCCTTCCTGCCGGTGATCCAGGCCTACGCCTCGACTGCCGGGGTCACCGTGGAGACGCGGGACATCTCGCTGGCGGGGCGTATCATCGCCCTCTTCCCGGAATACCTCGAAGAGGGGCAGCGCATTGCGGACGCCCTGGCCGAGCTGGCGGATCTCGCCATGACGCCCGAGGCGAACATCATCAAGCTGCCCAACATCTCGGCCTCGATCCCGCAGCTGAAGGCCGCCGTCGCCGAGCTGCAGAAGCAGGGCTACGCGCTGCCGAACTACCCGGACGACCCGAGGTCCGACGAGGAGCGCGACATCCGCGCCCGCTACGACAAGGTCAAGGGCTCCGCCGTGAACCCGGTGCTGCGCGAGGGCAACTCCGACCGCCGCGCCCCCGCCTCGGTGAAGAACTACGCCAAGGCCCACCCGCACCGCATGGGCGCGTGGACCTCCGAGTCGAAGACCGACGTCGCCACCATGGGGGTGGACGACTTCCGCTCCACCGAGAAGTCCGTGGTGATCTCCGAGGCCGGCGCGCTGCGCATCGAGCTGAAGGGCGACGACGGCTCCACCACCGTCCTGCGCGAGTCCGTACCCGTCCTCCGCGACGAGGTCGTGGACGCCTCCGTCATGCGGGTCGCCGCACTGCGCGAGTTCCTGACCGTGCAGATCGCCCGCGCCAAGGCCGAGGGCGTGCTGTTCTCCGTGCACCTGAAGGCCACGATGATGAAGGTCTCCGACCCGATCGTTTTCGGTCACGTGGTGCGCGCCTTCTTCCCGAAGACGTTCGCGAAGTACGGTGAGAGGCTCGCCGCGGCCGGTCTGACCCCGAACGACGGTCTCGGCGGCATCTACAAGGGCCTGGAGTCCCTTCCCCAGGGCGCCGAGATCAAGGCCTCATTCGACGCCGAGCTGGCCGAGGGCCCGGAGCTGGCGATGGTCGACTCCGACCGCGGCATCACCAACCTGCACGTCCCGTCGGACGTCATCGTCGACGCCTCCATGCCGGCCATGATCCGCACGTCCGGCCACATGTGGGGCCCGGACGGCCAGGAGGCCGACACCCTCGCCGTCCTGCCGGACAGCAGCTACTCGGGCGTCTACCAGGTCGTCATCGACGACTGCCGTGCCCACGGCGCCTTCGACCCGTCGACCATGGGCTCGGTCCCGAACGTCGGTCTGATGGCGCAGAAGGCCGAGGAGTACGGCAGCCACGACAAGACCTTCGAGATCCCCGCCACCGGCACGGTCCGCCTCGTCGACGAGGCCGGCAACGTCGTCCTGGAGCAGACCGTCTCCGCCGGCGACATCTTCCGCGCCTGCCAGACCAAGGACGCTCCGATCAAGGACTGGGTCAAGCTGGCCGTCACCCGCGCCCGCGCGAGCGGCGATCCGGCCGTGTTCTGGCTCGACGAGAACCGCGCGCACGACGCCGTCCTCATCGAGAAGGTCAACCAGTACCTGCCGGAGCACGACACCGAGGGCCTGGACATCAAGGTCCTTTCCCCGGTCGAGGCGACCAAGCTCTCCGTGGAGCGCATCCGCCGCGGCGAGAACACGATCTCGGTCACCGGCAACGTGCTGCGCGACTATCTGACCGACCTGTTCCCGATCCTGGAGCTGGGCACCAGCGCCAAGATGCTGTCGATCGTCCCGCTGATGAACGGCGGCGGTCTCTTCGAGACGGGCGCCGGCGGTTCCGCACCGAAGCACGTCCAGCAGCTGGTCAAGGAGAACTACCTGCGCTGGGACAGCCTGGGCGAGTTCCTCGCGCTGGCGTCCAGCTTCGAGCATCTCGCGCAGACCACCGGTAACGCGCACGCCCAGGTGCTCGCCGACACCCTCGACCGCGCGACCGCGACGTTCCTCGAGAACGACAAGTCGCCGAGCCGTCGCCTCGGGGGCATCGACAACCGTGGCAGCCATTTCTACCTGGCGCTCTACTGGGCGCAGGAGCTGGCGAAGCAGACCGATGACGCGGAGCTCGCCAAGGCGTTCGTCGCGCTGTCCGAGACGCTCACCACGCAGGAGCAGACCATCGTCGACGAGCTGATCGCGGTGCAGGGTTCGCCGGCCGACATCGGCGGCTACTTCCACCCGGACGTCACCAAGGCCTCGGCCGTGATGCGCCCGTCGGCCACCTTCAACCAGGCCCTCGCTTCCCTCGCCTGACGGTTCGCGCGTTCCGCCCCGGTCGGCACTGCGCCGACCGGGGCGTTCCCGTCCGCAGGCCCGAGGTGCGCTCGGCCCTCAGTGGTCCAGTCCTTGAAGGGCCGAATCGCTGGGTCACGTGGCAAGCCACGGTCACTCGCCGCGCTGGTCGAGAAGGCGAACACGGCGACCCTCGCTCGTACCAGCGGCGCCGGCCGGCACGGTACGTGGCACCCGCGACGTTTGCCCACGGCGGCCCGCGCCCGGGGAGCGCGGCAGCCGGGTCACTCGGACGCGCATCCTTCTCGCGCCCTTGGTTTGGCCACCACTCAAGCCATTTGGCGGTATCCGGTGGGTACAAAAGAGGCCGGTTGCGTGTTCAATCACCTGTGTCGCTCCATGTACGGACAGTCCCACACGTCAGGAGGCACCGTGATCGCCCCGCCCGAACCCGCCCTGACCGATAGCGAACTGATCGAGCGGGCCGTCGCCATGCGGCCCGCGCTGCTCGAACGTCAGTCGGAGACCGAGCGGTTGACGCGCTACCCCGAGGACACCCACGACGACTTTCTGCGCGCCGGCTTCTACCGGATCCTGCAACCCCGCCGCTACGGCGGATACGAGTTCGGCCTGCCGGCCTTCTACCGTGTGGTCACCGAGATCGCCCGCGGCTGCCCCTCCACGGGCT
>CAMLJW010000032.1 GCA_946480485.1 uncultured Streptomyces sp.
GGCTTCACCGCCCCCGAGGGCAAGACGATGGGCCACGCCGGCGCCATCGTCTCCGGCTCCTCCGGCACGGCCGCGGCGAAGAAGGAGGCCCTTGAGGCCGCCGGCGTCAAGGTCGGCAAGACGCCGACCGAGACGGCGAAGCTGGCGCGCGCGATCCTCGCCGGCTGAGCGGCTTCTCGGAGGCGCTCTTGGCCGAACGTCTGGTGGGCTCGTACCCCTTGCCGGGGTGCGGGCCCACTGGCGTTTCCCGGGGCAGGTGGGCAGGGCCCTCGCCCGTGCTGGTACGGCAGCACGGCACCAGCAAGTAGCCCCGACAGGCAACGTTCGCCCCGTCGCGACGCCCGCCACGCACTCTCGCCGCACCAGCCGAAAGCCCCAGTACGTCCGGTACGAGGACTTCCGGCCCGGCACGCCGCGAGCACGCACCGGACGCCGCTCCTTGATGGGCAAACGTCGTTTGCCGAGGCACTAATGACTTTGTGGGACCAGTCGCTCGGCGCCGTTCGTCGTTTCCGACTTGAGCTTTTCGCGCAGTTCCAGTTGACGGTGCGAGAGCGTGCCCGGAGCCGGCGGGGGCGGTACGCCGCGCACGGCCTCGCCCGGAGGCACCGGCGGCTCGTAGCGGTCCGGGGCCGTTGTGAGCGTGAGCGCCGTCGAACCGATCAGCAGGGTCGTGAAGGCGAGGGCCGCGCGGGTCCAGAGGCGGGCGCGGCGTTCGCTGTCCGAGCGCACGACGGCAGGTTTCGCGGTCACCTGGAACCGCTCCCTGCTCGCGAGTTGCATCAGCCGTCGCCGCAGCGTGGGCGGATCCGCCAGGTTCGGGAGACGCTCGGCGATGGCCTCGCGCGCATACAGCAGCCGGTTCGCCGCCGCACGTGTGCTCGCCTGCGTCTCGGCCGCGGTGTCCGGCAGGCCGAGGCCGAGCCCGTCGTGGAGGAGCAGTGTGCGCCGGTACGCGGGCGGCAGGTCCAGCAGTACGGAGAGCAGGCGGCGGTCGGCCCGGGCCGGCGGGGATTCCGGGTTACGGCTGCGGGGGCGCAGCTGGTGCCAAGGTGACATCGCGTACTCGTGTGCCGCCGCCCGTACCCACCCTGCGGGGTCCGGGTCGACCGCCACCTCGGGCCAGCGCCGCCAGGCCAGTTGGAACGCCCGCTCCATGGATTCACGCGCCAGCTTGCGGCGCCCGGTGAGGAGATACGTCTGCCGTACGAGGGTGTGGGCGCAGAAGACGTAAAGCTCGTCGAAGGCCTGAGCAGGGGTCAGGGTGGCGGTGGGATGCTCGGGGTCGGGGCCTTCGGCGGCCGGGAGTTCTGCCGTGTCGGGCAAGGCGTCGGCGGGCTCGAGGGGGCCCCCTCCCGTCTCGACCTCGGGCTTCGTCCCGACCTCGGCGCCGGCCCCGGCCCCGGCCATGGAAGCGGACGGGAAAACGGATGCGTAAGTGGGAATGGAAGTGGATGCGGCCTCAATGGTCGGTGCGGCCTCGGTGATTGATGCGGCTTTGGTGATTGGTGCGGCCTTGGCGGTGCTTGCGGCCTCCGTGAGTGGTGCGGTCTCGGTGGTGCTTGCGGTTTTGGTAGTTGATGCGGTCTGGGTGGTGGGTGCGGTCTCGGTGCTGGGTGAGGGCGCATGCAGCAGCTCTGCGTACGCTTCCCGCCTGTGCCCCCGCGGTGAGGAGCGGCCGGCCTCCCAGGAGCGCACCGTCTCGGTGGTCACGCCCAACATGACGGCGACCTGAGCCTTGCTCAGCGAGCTTGCCTCGCGCAGGCGACGACGTTTTCTTGGGGGTGGCAGCGGACTGACAGGGTTCTGTGTCACTAGGTGCGCCTTCGTGTGTGCGAGTACATAAACGTATATTGGGCGACACGTCCCAGGTTTGCCTGTTGCGCCGGGAATGCATGGGTCATTGGGAGCATGGCGGGCGTGACCCACATGACCGACCGCAGCCCCTCGTTGCCGCCCCTGCTCAGCCGGACGCGTGACTGGTCGTCCGGACTGGGCGCCGGACTCATGCTCGGCGCGCTCGCGGCAGCTGCGGGGCTCGGTTCGTTCGCCACGCTCGTCATGTTCCTGTGGATCAGCTCGCCCTACCCGGACAGTGGTCCGGGCGGGGCGCTGCACCTCGCCGCCGCGCTGTGGTTGCTCGCGCACGGCGCCGATCTCATCCGCACCGACACGCTCTCCGGTGTGCCCGCGCCTGTAGGCGTCACCCCGCTGCTGCTGATCGCGCTGCCGGCGTGGCTGGTGCATCGGGCGGCGCGCGACGCGGCGGAGAGGGACGAGGGGGAGAGAAGCGAGGGGGAGAGGGATGAGGAAGAGAGCGCGATGGCCGCCGTCCGTGGCGCGTGGGGCGGCGTGGTGGCGGGCTACCTGTCGGTCGGCGCGTCTGCCGCGCTGTACGCCTCGGGTGGTGAGCTGCGCCCGTCGTGGTGGGCGGTGGCCGTATGGCCGCCGCTGCTCGTCGTGGTCGCGGCGGGTGCCGGGGTGTGGACAGCGTACGGGCGCCCGCACGGGACCCTGCCACCACTCGTGCGCCGTGCTCTCGACGCCCTTCCCGCCGGTGTACGCCGCCTTCTCGCCGACGGTGTTTTCGCGACGGCCGGGCACGCCGCGGGGGCCGGGGCGGCGGTGCTCGTCGGGGGCGGAGCCGTGCTCGTGGGTACGTCGTTGGTGTGGCACGGTGGGTCGACGGGTGAGTCGTTCCTGCAGCTCACCGAGGCGTGGTCGGGGAGGTTCGCCGTACTGCTGCTGGCGCTGGCGCTCCTGCCGAACGCGGCCGTGTGGGCCGCGGCGTACGCGCTCGGGCCGGGCTTCCTCCTTGGCACCGGGCACGCGACGGGGCCGCTGATGTCGTCTCCCGCGCCGATGTTGCCGCCCTTCCCGCTGCTGGCCGCGGTACCGGGGGCGGGTCCGGGGACGCCGCCGAACTGGGCCGCGGGAGCGGTGCCGCTGGCCGCGGGGGTGGCGGTGGCCTGGTTTGTGGTGGCGGCGGGGGTGCCGAGGGTGCCTGGACGTGGGGGCTCGGGGCCGGCCGCCGAGGCGCACGAGGGCGCGGGTTCGGCGGCCGCCGTGCGGGGCCGTGTCGGGGCGGCGGGTCCGGGAGTGTCCGGTCCCAGGAAGGCGGGTACGGCGGCGGCGACGTCGGTGGTGTCCGCACCCGTCGATGGCTGGTCGCTCGGGCGGACCGTCGGGACCATGGCGCTAGGGGCTGCTTTGTGCGGGCTCGCCCTCGCGGCCCTCGCCGCACTGGCCGGCGGACCCCTCGGAGTGGCCGCGCTGGCCGCCTTCGGCCCCGTGTGGTGGCAGACGGGACCGGCGGCGGCGGGCTGGATCGCGGCAGTGGGAGTACCGGTGGCGCTGGTAATGCGGGCTTGGCGGCTGCGAGCGCAGAAGCCCCGGACCAACCGGACCGAGTCCCGGACCAAGTCCCGGACCGAGTCCCGGACCATGTCACACGAGCCTGAGACTGACTCACACGATCGTCAGGCGCCCAACCTCCGGGCCCCCGACTCGGCCCCCGACCTTGCCCCCGAGCCGCACACGCGCGGGCGGCGCCCGGTGTGGCTGCTCTCGCCCAGGGCCTGGTTCTCCTGGGTACGGCTCCCTCGTGGCCGTCGTCGGCACAGGCAACCACCACCCACTCCCGACGATGCCGGGTTCGAGCCGTACGACTTCCTCCCCTCCACCTCCTCAGCCCCGTTCGACTCGCTCTGGCATGACGACGCCTTCCGCGAGACCCGCCGGGCCGCGCTCAAGCAGGCGCCCACCGAGGCGACCGGAACCACGGCCGAAGCTGCCGGGGCCGCCGGAGCCAGGAAACCCGAGGGCGCCGCCATGGACGCAGACCGCACTGGGCCTCCGGACCCCTCATGACGACGTCTCAGGGCCGAGCGCGGCTTCAGCGGGCCCGCATGGGCTGCCCGGGGTCGATGCGCGATGGGATGCCCGGCTCGCCCCGAGAAGGCGGGTGCCGGGCGGACGCCCCGCACTCGAAGGGTCGCGCGGTCCCGGCCGCCCGAGGAGCGGCACGGGACCGGACACGGGCTCAGTCGCGCGTGCCCAGCAAGCCCCGCAGGTCTTCCGGGAGGAGCTTGTCGCAGGACTGCTTCGACGTGTTCGTGAGCGCGTCGTTCACGCACGTGTAGTAGTCGCGGTAGACAAGCTGGGCCGTGAACGTGGCCGCGACCATGGCGAGGGCCAGCGATGCCGTGACCAGGCCGCTGATCGCCGCCGTGCTCTGGGGCCTGCCCCCGGAGGCGGGCGCCGGGGTGTCCGGGTCCGGAGTACGGGACTTGGCGCGCAGGGCACTGATGCCCCAGTACAGGGCCAGCGCGCCGAGCAGCAGCGCCACGTACGGCCAGCTGAACAGTGCGAAGAAGAACGCCCACATGCCGGAGAGCAACGCATAGCGCGCGCGCCGATGGGCCGGGTTCGCCGGGTCCCAGCGCAGACCGGAACCGGGACCGCCGGCTCCTTCCGGACCACCCTGCCCGCCGGGCCCGTCCGAGGAGCCCGGCCGGTCACCGAAGCCGCCGCCATGCTCGCGCCCCGGCTGCCGGTCGCTCCACTGGCTGCCCCACGGTGAGCGGCCGCCTTCACCCTGCCCGTCGCCCGACCCCTGCCCGCGCCTGGGCCGCCGAGGCTGCCACGGCCGGTCGGGCGTGCCCTCCGGGGGCGGGGCGAAGGGGTTGTCGTCCGAGGGGGCTGGCGGCTGCGGGCCCGAGGACCCGTCCTCGGGCCTCTCAGAGCCGCCGGAGCCGCCTTCCTCGGGCGTCGAACCCTCACCCTCGCGCGGCGGCGTGGCCGACGAGGACGGCGGCCGCTCACGCAACACAAGTCCTTCCCGCGGGCCGCCCTGCGCGGCCCCGGACGGACGGCCGAACGCGAAGGGCAACGACGGGACGAAGGAAGGTCCCAAGGTCGGGTCGAGCGCACCCCGCCCCCCTCCTCCCGCGGCACCCGAAGGGCCGGACGCGGAGGAAGGGAGGAGTCGGAGGAGTCGGAGGCTGCGGTCCGGCATCAGGTGTGCGTCTTCCCCTTGGTGGATCGGGTCTGGTCGATCGGTCTGGTCGATCGGGTCTTGTGGATCAGGTTGGTCAAGCGAGCTGGTGGAGCGGCGGACGTCCTGTCCGAGTTTCGTCCTCGTCCCTGGTGAACGTCCCATACGCGGAAGGCGTTCCCCTGGCGAAGACAGTTCCCCGGGCGGATCCTCCCCAGACGCTACCTTCCAGCCACGCCCCCGTCCCGTGGGGGGCCGCCCAGTGTGCCGGTATCGTTGCTGACGGTCGGCCGCTTCGTAAACTTCCCCGCATCAGGGGGTGTGAAGCATTCGTACGACCGGACACACGCTCTCCCGAGAAAGGGCCTCGCTGTGGCCAAGCGCCTCGTCGTGCTGGTCTCCGGATCCGGTACGAACCTGCAGGCTCTCCTCGACGCGATCGCCATGCGCGGGACGGCCGTCTACGGAGCTGAGATCGTCGCGGTCGGCGCCGACCGCACGGGCATCGAAGGCCTGGCGCGCGCCGAGCGCGCGGGCCTGCCCACCTTCGTGTGCCGCGTGAAGGACTACGGGACCAGGGACGAGTGGGACAGGGCGCTGACCGAGGCCACGGCGGCGTACGAGCCGGATCTCGTCATCTCGGCCGGGTTCATGAAGATCGTGGGCAAGGAGTTCCTGGCCCGTTTCGGCGGCCGGTTCGTGAACACCCACCCCGCACTGCTGCCCAGCTTCCCGGGAGCGCACGGCGTCCGTGACGCACTCTTGTACGGCGTGAAGGTCACCGGTTGCAGCGTCCACTTCGTCGACGACGGTGTCGACACCGGCCCGATCATCGCTCAGGGCGTAGTCGAGGTCCGCGACGAGGACTACGAGGACGAGGGTGCCGCTCTTCATGAGCGCATCAAAGAAGTCGAGCGAAGGCTGCTCGTCGATGTCGTGGGGCGGCTCGCCCGCCACGGCTATCGCATTGAGGGACGAAAGGTAGTTATCCCGTGACCGCAGGGACAGGGACAGGGACCGCCGGGACCGCAGGGACCCCAGGTACAGGGACCTCTGAAAACTCTGAAGGCACCAAGCGGCCAATCCGCCGCGCGCTGGTCAGCGTCTATGACAAGACCGGGCTCGAAGATCTCGCGCGAGGCCTGCACGAGGCCGGCGTCGAACTCGTCTCCACCGGCTCCACCGCCGCGAAGATCGCCGCGGCCGGCGTTCCGGTCACCAAGGTCGAGGAACTCACCGGCTTCCCCGAGTGTTTGGACGGCCGGGTCAAGACCCTGCACCCCAAGGTCCACGCGGGCATTCTCGCCGACCTGCGCCTGACGGACCATCAGCGGCAGCTGGCCGAGCTGGGCGTCGAGCCGTTCCAGCTGGTGATCGTCAACCTCTATCCCTTCCGCGAGACCGTGGCCTCGGGCGCCTCGCCGGACGAGTGCGTCGAGCAGATCGACATCGGCGGCCCGTCGATGGTCCGCGCCGCAGCCAAGAACCATCCGTCGGTCGCGGTCGTCACCAGCCCCGCCCGGTACGCCGACGTTCTCGCCGCGACCAAGGACGGCGGCTTCGACCTGGCCACGCGCAAGCGGCTGGCGGCGGAGGCCTTCCAGCACACGGCCGCGTACGACGTCGCCGTCGCCTCCTGGTTCGCGAGCGAGTACGCCCCCGTCGACGACTCGGACTTCCCCGATTTCATCGGCGCCACCTTCGAGCGCCGCAGCACCCTGCGCTACGGCGAGAACCCGCACCAGGGCGCCGCGCTGTACGTCGACGGCACAGGCGGCCTGGCGGACGCCGAGCAGCTGCACGGCAAGGAGATGTCGTACAACAACTACACGGACACGGACGCCGCGCGCCGTGCCGCGTACGACCACGACGAGCCCTGCGTCGCGATCATCAAGCACGCCAACCCCTGCGGCATCGCGATCGGCGCGGACGTCGCCGAGGCGCACCGTAAGGCGCACGCCTGCGACACGGCCTCCGCGTACGGCGGCGTGATCGCCGTCAACCGGCCGGTGTCCAAGGCGATGGCCGAGCAGGTCGCCGAGATCTTCACCGAGGTCATCGTCGCGCCCGACTACGAGGACGGCGCCCTCGAAGCCCTCACCAAGAAGAAGAACATCCGCGTTCTTCGCGCCCCCGAGGGCCCGTCCGCCGGCGTCGAGGTCAAGCAGATCGACGGCGGCCGCCTCCTCCAGGTCGCCGACCGCCTCCAGGCCGACGGCGACGACCCCTCGTCCTGGACCCTTGCCACAGGTGACGCGCTGTCGCCGGCCGAACTGGCGGAGCTGGCCTTCGCCTGGAAGGCCTGCCGTGCGGTCAAGTCCAACGCCATCCTGCTCGCCAAGGGCGGCGCCTCGGTCGGTGTGGGGATGGGGCAGGTCAACCGCGTCGACTCCGCGAAGCTCGCGGTCGAGCGGGCCGGCGAGGAGCGCGCCCGCGGTTCGTACGCGGCGTCGGACGCCTTCTTCCCCTTCCCCGACGGTCTGGAGATCCTGACCACGGCCGGCATCAGGGCCGTGGTCCAGCCTGGCGGTTCCGTCCGCGACGAGCTGGTGGTCGAGGCAGCGGAGAAGGCGGGCGTGACCATGTACTTCACGGGGACCCGGCACTTCTTCCACTGAGGCTTTGCCCCCCGGGCCCGCCTGGGACACCGAGGTCGTCCCGGCCGGCGCGCGCTCGCGCCCGGCCGGGCTTCCTCCTGCCACCGCCGTCAGGTCGAACGGCGCAACGCCGCCCAGGTGTTGGGGCCGACGATGCCGTCGACGTCCAGTCCCTTGTCGCTCTGGAACAGCTTGACCGCGGAATAGGTGCCCTTGCCGAACCTGCCGTCCACGCCCGCGGCTCCCACGCTGTAGCCGCGTTTGGTCAGCATGCACTGCACCTGTGCCACCCGCTGGTTCCTGTCACCGCGACGTGTGAGCTCGGTGCCGGAGTAGTACGTGCACTGGGAGATCCACGCAGGTGTGGTCGGCTCGGCCGTGGCCGTGGCCGTGGCTGTGGCCGTGGTCGGGGCGGGGCTCGGAGCGGTGCCGCCGCCGTTGCCGCTTCCGCCGGACGCCGCGGTCGGCACGTCGGTGGGTAAGTCCTGGCCACCCGTGCCGCCTGTGGACCAGGAAGCGTACCCGGAAGAACTCCCCTTGCCCTCTTCCTCCCCTTCCTCCCCCTCCTCATCCTTCCCGTCCGCGTTGTCGGCTTTCTCCACGCTGGGAGCGGTAGAGGTCTCGTGGGAGCCGGGCAGCGGTGGCCGGGCCTTGTCGTCGGGGGCGGTGCTTGCGACGGCTGTCGGTGACGAGGAAGCCGTGTCTTCGGAGGCAGGGCGGGTGAGGAGAAAGGCGCTCATGGCGACGGCACACACGGCGAGACCTGTGGCGACGGCGAGGTAGATCTTCTTTCTGCCGCGCCCGGCAGTAGGCCAACCCCCGGGTGCGGGTGCGGGTGCGGGTGCAGGCGTGGGCGGGGGCGTGGGATGGGCCGCGGGTGTGGGCGTCGGCGTGGGGTTGGCCGCGGGCGGGGGCGTGGGGTGCGCCGCGGGTGTGGGGGCGTAGCCGGGTGCTGATGCCTGGGCGGAGGCAGGTGCCGACGTGGGCGCTGATCCTGATCCGGATCCCAACGCACCCGGCGGCGTGGCCGACCCGAAGGCGGGACCGGGAGCGGGGAACAGCACCCGCTGCGTGGGCGTGCCGAAGTGACCGGTCTGCTGGGCCGAGGCCTGCCGCAGCACGTCGCAGGCCCGGCGCCGGGCGCGCAGCCGGGAGTCGAGCGGTTCCTGCCACGACGGCGTACGAGTATCTGGCGGGTGCAACGTGCGCAACGGGTGTGCGGCGGCCGCGTCGATCAGCTGTTGCGGGGTGGGTCGACCGGCGGGGACCTTGGCCAGGCAGGCGGAGAGCAGGGCGGCCAACGAGGCGTCCGCCGCCGAGAGCTCGTTCATGAGCTCGGGCTTGGGCTCCTCGAACGCGACGCGGTGCATGACATCCACGCCGGTGCCGCTACCGAACGGGGCGCGCCCTGTGGTGGCGTAGATAAGCGTGCCCGCGAGCGAGAACACGTCCGAAGCGGTGTCGCAGTGGCCTTCCCTGAGGTACTCGGGAGACATGAAGGCGGGGGTGCCGACCCGGTTGCCGGTGGTGGTGATCGCGCTGCTGTCCGCGGCCTGCGAGATGCCGAAGTCGATCACGTGCGCGCCCTGACCGGACAGGATCACGTTGGACGGCTTGAGGTCCCGGTGCACGATCCCGGCGGCGGCCAGTGCCGACAGGGCCCGGCCGAGCTCCGCCAACAGCCGCCACGCTCCGGTGGGTTCCAGTACGCCGCAGTCGCGCACGGTGTCCGCCAGGCTGAGCCCGGGTAAGTACTGTGTGGCCATCCACAGCAGCTCGTCCTGGAACCCCGTGCCCAGCAGCTCCGGGGCGTACGGCGCACCGGCCCGTTCGTGCACGGCGGCCTCGCGCTCGAACCGCCGCCGGAACTCGGAGTCCTCGGCGTACTCGGGTCGGATCACCTTGACCGCGGCGAGCCCGGGGCTGTCGTCGGTGGGCCGCGCCAGATACACCCGGCCCATGCCGCCACTGCCCAGCACGCCGAACGGTACGTACGGGCCGACGCGCTCCGGATCGGCGGGCCGCATCGGGGCGGCCCCCACCTGCTCCAGCGCGGCGTCAGCGGTTGCCGGAGAGTACGGCGATGCGGGCCGCTGGTCTGACATGGGTCTCCCGAATGCTCTTCTTCCGCAGTGTCTCCCCCGCCACCCCAATGGACGAGAGGCTACCGTGCCGGCCGGGTCATCGCCCGGACGCGGAAGGATGAACTCGACGGGACGGCGCCGCCGTACGCACTGTTCCTCCGGTTGGTGAGGACGAACCAGGCAGAAGGGTAGGGCGATGCGCCAGGGCCGCGTCCCCCCTTTGCAGGGTGGACACGGCCCTTGGTGGAACGGCGCGAACGCGCCGCCGCTCCGCTCAGTAGCGCGGGCGGTTGAACCACGTGGATGCGGCGCCGTTCACCATCGAGGCGAGGATGATGCCGGCCATGGCGAGCGAGATGAGTCCGCCGAAGGTGGCGGAGCCGTTCGCACCTTTCGCGATGTTGACGATGCCGCCAAGGATCATCAGCGACGCGTACACGATCGTGGTGATACGGATGCCGCTGCCGCCGGTCTTGAACTTGACGCCCAGGAAGATGGAGAGCACGCCCAGAGCCACCAGGAGCCCCGCGGCCAGGAAGCCGAGTCCGGCGGCCGCGTCGGTTCTGTCGCCGCTGCCGACTCCGTTGGAGACGTCCTGGAGGGCGCCTACGGCGACGCCCGCGATGAGGCCGAACAGGATCTGGAAGCCCGAAAGTATGAACAGCAGGACGCGCGAGGTCTTCATCAGACCCGGCATCTCCATCGGCATCATGTTGGCGCCGCCCGGTCCGCCCGGGTACGCCGGCTGCTGCGGGGCGCCCTGTGGGTAGCCATAGCCGGGCTGCTGCTGCGGGGCACCCTGTGGGTAGCCGTAGCCGGGCTGGCCCTGGGGAGCCTGGGGCGGGTAGCCGGGCTGCTGGCCCTGCGGTGCACCATAGGGGTTGTTCGGATCGCCGGAACTCATGGCGTCTTTCCTCCGTTGCGAGAGTGCGGGGACGACGCGGCGCATTGCGGAGGAATGTTCTACAGATGCGGTTCGTCCCCCCGGTGCTGCCCGCGGCACTGTGCGGCTCATCGTCCTTAACGCGCTACTTATTTGTCCAGTCGGAGTCCGCATGTGTTGTGCAAGTGCAACATCACTGATCATGGATGGATACGGAGACAGGGCGCCGAGGAGTCCATGGGGCGGCCTGATTGGAACCAGGGCGGGGTCATCCGCGAGGATGGGGCCATGACCGCCCAGATTCTCGATGGCAAGGCCACCGCAGCCGCGATCAAGTCCGACCTGACCGTCCGCGTGGCGGCCCTGAAGGAGAAGGGCGTCACGCCCGGCCTCGGTACCGTTCTCGTGGGCGACGACCCGGGCAGCCAGAAGTACGTCGCGGGCAAGCACCGCGACTGCGCACAGGTCGGTATCGCTTCCATCCAGCGGGAGCTGCCAGCGACCGCCACGCAGGAGGAGATCGAGGCGGTGGTACGGGAGCTGAACGAGGACCCGGCCTGCACCGGCTACATCGTCCAGCTGCCGCTCCCCAGGGGCATCGACGAGAACCGCGTCCTCGAGCTGATGGACCCGGACAAGGACGCGGACGGTCTGCACCCGATGAACCTCGGCCGTCTCGTACTCAACGAGCCGGCCCCGCTGCCCTGCACGCCCAACGGTGTCCTCACCCTCCTGCGCCAGTACGGCGTGGAGATCAAGGGCGCCGAGGTCGTGGTCGTCGGCCGCGGCGTGACCATCGGCCGCCCTATGCCGCTGCTGCTCACCCGGCGCAGCGAGAACGCGACGGTGACGCAGTGTCACACCGGCACGCGTGACCTGTCCGCCCACGTGAAACGGGCCGACATCATCATCGCCGCGGCGGGCTCCGCCCATCTGATCCGGCCCGAGGACGTGAAGCCGGGCGCGGCCGTCCTCGATGTCGGTGTCTCGCGCAGTGCCGAGGGCAAGATCGTCGGTGACGTCCACCCGGGCGTCGCCGAGGTCGCCGCGTGGATCTCACCGAACCCCGGCGGGGTCGGCCCGATGACCCGCGCGCAGCTGCTCGTCAACGTGGTCGAGGCGGCGGAACGCAGTGCCGGCTGAGGACACATCAGAGCGCGGCGCCGCCTCGTCGCCCGAGTCGGCGCCACTCCAGGACATGAGGCCGGACGCCGGAATGCCACGAGTCGCCAAGAGCCATACCGCGAAGCCGCGGAGCGCGGAGCCGGGTGCCGGGGAGACGCGAGGTGCGCGGGCGCGGGCCACGAAGCCGCAAGGCGCCGAGCCGCGGGCCACGTCCGCGCGGGCCGCGGAGCCGAGTGCTGTGCAGCCGAGTGCCGCGAGGCCGAACGCTGCCCGGTCGGAGAACGGGGAGCCGGACGCTGTCCGGTCGGAGAACGGGGAGTCGAACCTTGCCCGGTCGGAGAACGGGGAGCCGGTCATTCGCGATGCCGACGGGGAGTCCGTCGCCCGCGACGTTGTCAGCCGGCCCGGCCCCGATGGGCGGCCGCAGCGGACCACGCGCCGTTTCCCCCGGATCACCCGGGACACCGCGCGGCCCGAGGGCGGTGGCCGTGCCGCGTCCGGGGACGCGCCCGCGCCGGCCAGGCAGTGGCCGATGCTCACAGTGGCCTCGACCGTCGGACTGGGGCTGTTGATCACCGCGTTCGACGCCTTTCGCTTCGGCACGCTGCTGGTCGGGCTCGGGCTGCTCGCGGGCGGCGTGCTGCGCTGGACGCTGCCCGGCGTGGGCATGCTCGCGGTCCGCTCCCGCTTCACCGACCTCGTCACCTACGGCGTCCTGGGCGTGACCATCGTGCTGCTCGCGATGATGGCCCAGCCCAGCCCGTGGCTGGAGATCCCGTTCCTGGACGACGCGTTGCACTTCACGATCAGGACGTAACCGCACGCGGAGGGCGCACGCGGAGGCTGCAGGCGGACGCGCGCGCGACAAAGGCCCGCACTCCCTCCGAGTGGAGCGCGGGCCACGCGTTCCCCGTGGTGGCTCGATCAGACGTGTGCGGGCGGCTCACGCCTGGCACGGCGCGCGATCCACAGCAGCGGCGCCCGTCCACTCCCCCGAGTGAGGACGGACGCCGCTTGGGATTAAGAGTCATGGACGCGCCAACCACGGTTCAACACCTGTCAGTTCGCTGTGGCATGGAGGTGACGGTTCCGGTACCTCGTGCCAGCCCTGCGACGAGTCCCGTAACGATCTTTACGTACGGCTCCAACCAATCCCCGTACGGGAGGAATGCCTGCCCCCACTCCGGGGCAGGCGCGAGGTACCCCCACGGGATTCCGGCGCCGTCCGGGAGGAGTTCGCACACCTCCCGGCCCCCGGCAACCCGCCCGGCGGCCGCCGTCGTACCTCTTCCCGGACCGGCGGCCGCCTCTCCGTGGGTGCGGCGTGGGTCTTGTGGGGTGGGCCACACGGTCCCGGACGTCGGGTCCGCCGGATGCGCGATAGCCTGACCGCTGGATCTCTCTTGACGCCAAGAGATCGATCATCCGTACGAGTGATCGATCGGCGGCGAGCGCCGGTCATCATGCCGCCGCCGGGGGATCCCGCACCCCGGGGCAGGGACGCCCCACCGCCAGCTGTCATACGGAGAACGCCATGACCCGCACTCCCGTGAACGTCACCGTCACCGGCGCGGCCGGCCAGATCGGTTACGCCCTGCTCTTCCGCATCGCCTCCGGCCAGCTGCTCGGCGCGGACGTGCCGGTCACACTGCGCCTCCTGGAGATCACCCCGGCGCTGAAGGCCGCCGAGGGCACGGCGATGGAACTCGACGACTGCGCCTTCCCCCTCCTCCAGGGCATCGACATCTCGGACGACCCGAACGTCGCCTTCGACGGCGCGAACGTAGCCCTCCTGGTCGGCGCCCGCCCGCGTACGAAGGGCATGGAGCGCGGCGACCTGCTCGAGGCCAATGGCGGCATCTTCAAGCCGCAGGGCAAGGCCATCAACGACAACGCGGCGGACGACATCAAGGTCCTGGTCGTCGGCAACCCGGCGAACACCAACGCGCTCATCGCGCAGGCCGCCGCCCCGGACGTACCGGCCGAGCGCTTCACCGCGATGACCCGTCTGGACCACAACCGCGCGCTGACGCAGCTCGCGAAGAAGACGGGGTCGACGGTCGCCGACATCAAGCGCCTGACGATCTGGGGCAACCACTCGGCCACCCAGTACCCCGACATCTTCCACGCCACGGTCGCCGGCAAGAACGCCGCCGAGACCGCGGGCGACGAGAAGTGGCTGGCCGAGGACTTCATCCCGACGGTCGCCAAGCGCGGCGCGGCCATCATCGAGGCCCGTGGCGCGTCCTCCGCGGCCTCCGCCGCGAACGCCGCCATCGACCACGTCCACACCTGGGTCAACGGCACGGCGGACGGCGACTGGACCTCCATGGGCATCCCGTCCGACGGCTCGTACGGCGTGCCCGAGGGCCTCATCTCCTCCTTCCCGGTCACGACGAGGGACGGGAAGTACGAGATCGTCCAGGGCCTGGAGATCAACGAGTTCTCCCGCTCCCGCATCGACGCCTCCGTCCAGGAACTGGTGGAGGAGCGCGAGGCGGTGCGTGGGCTCGGCCTCATCTGAGCCGACCACGGCGGACGGCCGAGCCGGCCCCGACCCGTGTTTCGCGAGCCCGTACGGCCACCCGGCTGTGCGGGCTCGCTGCTACCGGCGCTCACGCCCTAGGCGCCCAGTACGGCCCGGAGTTGGGTGAGTCCCCAGTCCAGGTCCTCCTTACTGATCACCAGCGGCGGGGCGATCCGGATCGTGACCCCGTGGGTGTCCTTGACCAGCACACCCCGGTCCATCAGCTTCTCGGAGACCTCCCGGCCCGTGCCGTAGGCCGGGGCGATGTCGACCCCCGCCCACAGGCCCCGTCCGCGCACCTGCGTCACCCTGCCCGTACCGTTCAACAGCCCCAGCTCACGGTGCAGATGCTCGCCGAGCTCCGCGGCACGCGTCTGGAACTCGCCGGACCGCAGCATGGCGATGACCTCCAGTGCCACGGCGCAGGCCAGCGGATTCCCGCCGAACGTCGAACCGTGCTCACCCGGCCGGAACACCCCCAG
Organism: uncultured Streptomyces sp.; assembly: GCA_946480485.1. The sequence goes on from CAMLJW010000032.1 coordinate 14,695, forward strand.
CACCGCGGCCGACGACACCACCGCCGACACCGGCACCACGCCGCCCCCGAGCGCCTTGCCCAGCAGATACATGTCCGGCACCACGCCCTCGTGCTCACACGCGAACGTACGTCCCGTCCTGCCCAGCCCCGACTGGATCTCGTCCGCCACGAACAGCACGTTCCGATCGCGCGTCAACTCCCGTACGCCCGCGAGATAACCGGCCGGCGGCACCAGCACCCCCGCCTCGCCCTGGATGGGCTCGAGCAACACGGCGACCGCGTTCTCCGTGAGCGCCTCACGCATCGCGGTCAGATCCCCGTACGGGACGATCTCGAAGCCGGGCGTGTACGGCCCGAAGTCCGCCCGCGCCGCCGCGTCCGTGGAGAAGCTGATGATCGTCGTCGTACGCCCATGGAAGTTGTTGCCCGCCACGACGATCTTCGCCATCCCGTCGGGCACGCCCTTGACCCGGTACCCCCACTTCCGCGCGGTCTTCACAGCCGACTCGACCGCCTCCGTGCCCGTGTTCATCGGCAGCACCATCTCCATGCCGCACAGCTCGGCCAGCTGTGTGCAGAATGCGGCGAACCGGTCGTGATGGAACGCTCGTGATGTCAGCGTCACGCGCTCCAGCTGCGCTCCGGCCGCATCGATCAGCCGTCTGTTGCCGTGCCCGAAATTGAGCGCCGAGTACCCGGCCAGCAGGTCGAGAAAGCGGCGCCCCTCGACATCCGTCATCCATGCCCCGTCCGCCGTGGCCACGACGACCGGCAGCGGATGGTAGGTGTGCGCGCTGTGCGTCTCGGCCGAGGCGATCAGTGTTTCCGTAGCGGTCACGGGATCTCCGTTCTCACGTCTCACGGCACCGGGCGGCTTGTGTTACTCCCTATCGTCGCTCGCACGGTGGACGGGGCGACTCGAGCTGCGGCTACCACCGCGTGGCCGGCGGTCCGGCGCGCCCGGTAGGCTGCTCGGCGGGCCGTGACTGGCGCGCTGGGATGGGACCGACCATCGGGGAGCGGCCCGCACCATGTGCTCCCGGGGAACGACCCCGGACCCCAGCCCGGGCCGCAGGAACCGGCCGGCTGAGGGCCCGGAGTGGTCACGCGAGGAGACACGGTGACCGAGTGCCGTGCGCCTGGGCCGAACCGTGAACGCTGAACGCAACGTCCGGAGGTCCCTCATGTCTGACAACCCCGCGCCTCTCCCCACCGAATCCACCGCCTTCCGCAGCGCGCTCGAAGTGATCCGCGCCGTCGAGCCCCGGGTCGCCGACGCCATCGGCCAGGAGGTCGCCGACCAGCGCGAGATGCTCAAGCTGATCGCCTCCGAGAACTACGCCTCCCCGGCCACCCTCCTTGCCATGGGCAACTGGTTCAGCGACAAGTACGCCGAGGGCACCGTCGGCCGCCGCTTCTACGCCGGCTGCCGCAACGTCGACACCGTCGAAGCCCTCGCCGCCGAGCACGCCCGCGAACTCTTCGGCGCCCAGCACGCCTACGCGCAGCCGCACTCCGGCATCGACGCCAACCTCGTCGCCTTCTGGGCCGTCCTTGCCCAGCGCGTCGAGGCACCCGCCCTGGAGCGGGCCGGCGTCCGCAACGTCAACGACCTCTCCGAGGCCGACTGGGCCGAACTGCGCCAGGCCTTCGGCAAGCAGCGCATGCTCGGCATGTCCCTGGACGCCGGCGGCCACCTCACCCACGGCTTCCGCCCGAACATCTCCGGCAAGATGTTCGACCAGCGCTCCTACGGCACCGACCCGGCCACCGGCCTCATCGACTACGAGGCCCTGCGGACCTCCGCTCGCGAGTTCAAGCCCCTGGTCATCGTCGCCGGCTACTCCGCCTACCCCCGTCTTGTGAACTTCCGCATCATGCGCGAGATCGCCGACGAGGTCGGCGCGACGCTGATGGTCGACATGGCGCACTTCGCCGGTCTCGTCGCTGGCAAGGTCCTGACCGGCGACTTCGACCCCGTCCCGCACGCCCAGATCGTCACGACCACCACCCACAAGTCGCTGCGCGGCCCGCGCGGCGGCATGGTCCTGTGTGACGACTCCCTCAAGGACCAGGTCGACCGCGGCTGCCCGATGGTTCTCGGCGGCCCCCTTCCGCATGTCATGGCCGCCAAGGCGGTCGCGCTCGCCGAGGCCCGCCGCCCCGAGTTCCGTGACTACGCCCGGGCCGTCGTCGACAACGCCCGCGCCCTGGCCGAAGGCCTGATGCGCCGCGGCGCCACCCTGGTCACCGGCGGCACCGACAACCACCTCAACCTGATCGACGTCGCCTCCTCCTACGGCCTCACCGGCCGACAGGCCGAATCCGCCCTCCTCGATGCGGGCATCGTCACCAACCGCAACGCCATTCCCGCCGACCCCAACGGCGCCTGGTACACCTCCGGCATCCGCATCGGCACCCCGGCCCTCACCACGCGTGGCCTCGGCACCGCCGAGATGGACGAGATCGCCGCCCTGATCGACCGCGTCCTCACCACCACCGAGCCCGGAACCACCGCCAAGGGGCTCCCCTCCAAGGCCCAGCACCTCCTGGACCCGAAGATCGCGGACGAGATCTCCCACCGGGCCACCGACCTGCTGGCCGGCTTCCCGCTGTACCCGGAGATCGACCTCGGCTGAGGCGGCCTCAGGGCTCAGGCACCATACGCGGTCTCACACGTCGATCAGCCTGACCGTGGCTGTCGCGGCTCCCGCGGCGGCCACGGTTCGCCCGGGCCGCCGGGCGGCGTAGTCACACTCTTGGCACACCGCCGGAGACAGATTGGTTCCCACCTGTTTCCGACCAGTTCCGGAGCGGCCCCCGACACCTGAGAGAATGAGCCCATGGCCTCTGAAAGTCCCCGCGTGCTCTCCGGAATCCAGCCCACCGCAGGCTCGTTCCACCTCGGCAACTACCTCGGCGCCGTCCGTCAGTGGGTGGCCCTGCAGGAGAGCCACGACGCGTTCTACATGGTCGTCGACCTGCACGCGATCACCACTCCGCAGGACCCCGCGGACCTGCCCTCCAACACCCGGCTCGCCGCCGCCCAGCTGCTGGCCGCCGGCCTCGACCCGGAGCGCTGCACTCTCTTCGTTCAGAGCCATGTGCCCGAGCACGCGCAGCTCGCCTGGGTCATGAACTGCCTCACCGGCTTCGGCGAGGCCTCCCGCATGACCCAGTTCAAGGACAAGTCCTCCAAGCAGGGCGCCGACCGTGCCTCGGTCGGCCTCTTCACGTACCCGATCCTGCAGGTCGCGGACATCCTGCTCTACCAGGCCAACGAGGTCCCCGTAGGCGAGGACCAGCGCCAGCACGTCGAGCTCACGCGCGACCTCGCCGAGCGCTTCAACAGCCGCTTCGGACAGACATTCACGGTCCCGTCGCCGTACATCCTCAAGGAGACGGCGAAGATCTACGACCTTCAGGACCCGTCGATCAAAATGAGCAAGTCGGCGTCGACTCCGAAGGGCCTCATCAACCTCCTCGACGACCCCAAGGCCACCGCCAAGAAGGTCAAGAGCGCGGTCACCGACACCGACACGGTCATCAGGTATGACCTGGTGCGGAAGCCGGGTATCAGCAATCTGCTGACCATCTGCTCGACCCTCACCGGAGCCGGTATCGCGGAACTGGAAGAGAAGTACGCAGGCAAGGGCTACGGTGCGCTCAAGACGGACCTCGCCGAGATCGTGGTCGATTTCGTGACGCCGTTCCGGGAGCGCACCCAGCAGTACCTGGACGACCCGGAGACGCTCGACTCGATCCTGGCCGAGGGTGCGGAGAAGGCGCGCGCCATCGCCGCGGAGACGCTCTCCCAGGCCTACGACAAGGTGGGTTTCCTGCCCGCCAAGCACTGACCCGGGCGCTGACACGCTAGACCGGGCCCTACGGCCGTACAGTCGTAGGCCGTAGGGAAACAGCGACACACAGGACCAGCAGCCACCCCTGCCCGTCAGGAACGCGTAGACCACATAGGACACCACGCAGAACACCACGCAGAACACCACAACGACGACAGGAGACGACGTGGGGACCGTAACGATCGGTGTGTCGATCGCGGTCCCGGAGCCACACGGCAGCCTGCTCCAGGAGCGGCGCGCGGGCTTCGGCGACCCCGCGGCTTCCGGCATTCCCACCCACGTCACCCTGTTGCCGCCGACGGAGGTCGACGACTCGGCGCTGCCGGCGATCGAGGTGCATCTCGCCGAGGTCGCGGCCGCCGGGCGCCCCTTCCCGATGCGGCTGTCCGGCACGGGAACCTTCCGCCCGCTGTCGCCCGTCGTGTTTGTGCGGGTCGTGGACGGGGCCGAGGCTTGTACCTGGCTGCAGAAGCAGGTCCGGGACGCGTCCGGGCCCGTGGCACGCGAGCTTCAGTTCCCGTACCACCCGCATGTGACGGTGGCGCACGGCATCGAGGACGAGCCGATGGACCGCGCGTTCGAGGAGCTGTCCGAGTACGAGGCCGAGTGGCCGTGCACGGGCTTCTCGCTGTACGAGCAGGGCGCCGACGGGGTGTGGCGCCGACTGCGCGACTTCTTTTTCGGGGGAGCGGTGTCGCCTCCGCAGGGGAACGAGCCCGAGAAGCGGGACACCACGCTGCCCGCGCGCTGAGCACCGACCAGGCCCCGCCCCGTCGAACGGCGCCCGCGCGCGCCTGAGGACCACGAAGGGGTTTCCTGCTCCGCGCCGGCGGCGGGCTGGACGGCCCGGCAGCTCGGCATCGACGAGGCCGGCTGGAGTGGCGCGCTGCTGCATTCGCCGCCTTCCCCATCGCCGTCCTCGCCGACTTCCGGCTTCTCCTGTACGTTCTGACGCTGCTGCCCGGCGTCGAGCCGCCCCGCCGCCGGGGCCGCCAAAGACAACCGAAACGGTCGCCGAAACGGTCGCCGAAATGGGCGCCGAAAGGGGTTCCGGGTGAAGCGGGCGTCAGCCGCGTGGGCGACGGCGCATCAGGTCGGGCAGCGGCCAGCGGCGATTGATGAGGAACGCCCCGGCCGCGAGGAGTGCGAGTACTCCGCCGATGATCGCCAGCGCCATTCCTATGCCGCTCGATCCCGTCGCCTGAGCCGAGGCGACGGCCTTCTCGCCGTCACCTGAGCCGCCCGCTGCTCGGGATCCCCCCGCCTCGCCGGAGGCCTTGCCACCCGGCCGCGAGCCCGTGTCCGCGCTCTTCGGCGGCACCAGCTCACCCACCGGCTCGACTTTCCCCGACGCCTGGAAGCCCCAGTCGAGAAGGCGGGTGGTCTCCTTGTAGACCTCGTCGTGCTCTTCCGTCTTCGGGTTCATGACCGTGACGAGCAGCACCTTGCCGTCGCGTTCGGCGACACCGGTGAAGGTGGCGCCCGCGTTCGTGGTGTTGCCGTTCTTCACACCCGCGATGCCCTTGTAGACGTCGAGGCCGTAGTCGCCCGTCAGTAGCCGGTTGGTGTTCTGGATCTCGAAGGACTCGCGGGTCTTCTTGCCTTTCTTGTTCTTCGTGGTCCCGCCCGGGAACTGGGCGCGCACTGTGGAGCAGTACTCCCGGAAGTCCTTTTTCTGCAGGCCGGAGCGGGCGAACAGGGTCAGGTCGTACGCCGATGACATCTGCCCGTTCTCGTCGTAGCCGTCCGGGCTGACGACATGCGTGTCGAGGGCCTGGAGCTCTTCGGCATGTGCGTTCATGTCCTCGACCGTCTGGTCGACGCCGCCGTTCATCGCGGAAAGGACGCGTACGGCGTCGTTGCCGGAGCGAAGGAAGACGCCGAGCCACAGATCATGGACCGTGTATGTCTCGTCCGCCTTGACGCCGACCATGCTGGAGCCCGCGCCGATGCCCGCCAGGTCGGCGGGCACGACCTTGTGTTTCTCGGTCTTGGCGAACTTCGGCAGCAGTGTGTCCGCGAACAGCATCTTCAGGGTGCTGGCCGGGGGCAGCCGCCAGTGCGCGTTGTGCGCGGCCAGGACGTCGCCGGACTCGGCGTCCGCGACGATCCAGGAACGGGCGCTCAGGTCCTTCGGGAGGACCGGGACGCCGGTGCCGAGGTTCACCTGGGTGCCGACCCTGCCGAGTGGGGCACCGCCCACGGTCGACATGTTCGCCGGCGGTGTGGCGCTCAGCGAGGTGGTGGCCTTCGGAGTCGGTGTCTGAGTCGCTGTCCGGGCCGACGTCGGGCTCGCGGTCGGAGTCGGCGTTCCGTCCGCGAAGGCGGGCGCGATGGCGGCGACGGTTGCGGTGAGCGACAAGGGCACGATGGCGGAAGCAATCAGCAGGGAGGACTTCGTGGTCTTTTTCATGGCGGACACGCTCGAGAACGTACAGGGCTCCGGGCGGCGAGGTCGCACAGCCCTCCCCTCGGGTGTCCTCCCC
>CAMLJW010000033.1 GCA_946480485.1 uncultured Streptomyces sp.
GGCGTCCCGTCGTGGTTGACGGCAAGAAGGTCGGGTTCGCCCCGCCGAACGAGGACGACGTCGACTACGGCGATGTCACCGTGCAGACGGCGATGAACGACTCGATCAACTCCGTCTTCGCGCAGATGGGCGTCGACGTGGGCATGAGGGAGGTCATGAACGTCGCGGGCGAACTCGGTATGGACACCAAGGGCATGGCGGCCGTGCCCGCGCAGACACTCGGCTCGATGGGCGCGAGCCCGATGGAGATGGCCGGGGTGTACGCCACCCTCGACCACCACGGCAAGAAGGTCTCCCCGGCGGTGGTGAAATCGGCCGAGCACAGGGACCGTACGGTGCAGTTCCCGGACGCGATCGGTGAGCCGGTCATCAGCCGCGAGGCCGCCGACACGGTCACCTCGGTGCTCACCGGCGTGGTCGACGACGGCACGGCCAAGACCTCGGTGCGTGACAACCCGGCCCGTGGCGGTCAGCAGGTCGCCGGCAAGACGGGTACGTCCGACAACAACAAGTCGGCCTGGTTCGCCGGCTACACGCCGAACCTGGTGACCACAGTCGGCATGTTCGGCGAGGACGCGAAGACACACGCCCAGGTGACGATGCAGGGTGCCACCGGCCTCCTCCCGGGCAAGGGCCGCGTCGCCGGCGGCAGTTACCCGGCCCGGATCTGGGCGGCGTACACCTTCAACGTGATGGGCGACGTCAGCACGTTCGACCTGGAGACCGACCAGGGCGCGGGCGTCAAACCGACGGTCCGACCGACGCCGACCGAGGTGCCGGACCCGACGACTTCGCCGTCGGCGCAGCCCACCACCGAGCCGCCGACGACGGAGCCGACGACGGAGCCGACGACGGAGCCGACGACGGAGGGACCCACGGAGGATCCGCCGACGGACGAACCCACGGACCCGAGCACGACGCCGCCGGCCGATCCCGTGGCGACCGAAGGCGGGGACCCGGACAACGGACGCGTGACTCCACAGTCGTGACTCCACCGTCATGAGTTCCCCGCGCGCGCTCCTTGACCGTCAAGGGGCGCGCGCGGAACCCCGCGAAGAGCCACGGCGGCCCGCGGCTGACGACGGCCCGGCGGAGCCGCATGGGTGCAACGGACGCCGGCGGCCCGCAGTCGCCCGACAGCCTTCAGGGGAAGAAAGAGTAAAAGAGTCCCACCGGTGTGGCACCCGCCCGGGGACCCGTTCGCCGTGGAACCGTCACCCTCGGTTCAGCTCGAACCAGACCACCTTTCCCGTACTCAGCCGGGTCGCGCCCCAGCGCCTGGCCATCTTGTTGACCAGATAGAGCCCCCGTCCGCCCTCGTCGGTGGCGCGCGCCTGCCGGAGCCGCGGCAGCTGCGGCACATCGTCGCCGACCTCGCAGCGCAGTACGTCCGTCCGGAGCAGGCGCAGCGTCACGGGCCGTGACGCATAGCGCACGGCGTTGGTCACGACCTCGCTGATCAGCAGCTCCACCGAGTCGCTCATCTCCTCCAGCCCCCAGCGGGACAGCGCGCACCGCGCCAGCCGCCTGGCCCGGCCCGGTGCCGCGTCCTCGGGATCCAGGGTCCAGTACGCGACGTCGCTCGGCGCGATGCCGTCGAAGCGGGCCGCGAGCAGCGCGATGTCGTCGTCCCGGTCGCCCGGACCGAGCATGTCGAGCACCTCGTCGCACAGCGCCTCGAGCGGCGGTGGATGATCCGCACCGGTCAACTGGGCGGTGGCGGCGAGCTTCTCCCGCAGCTGCTCTATGCCGGTCCACACGTCACGCAACCGCGACTCGACCAGCCCGTCGGTGTAAAGCAGCAGCGTGGCCCCGGCGGGCGCGTCCAGCTCGACCGCCTCGAAGTCCACATTGCCCACGCCGATGGGGGCGCCCGGCGGCACCCTCAGCACCTCGGCCCGGCCCCCCAGGTGCAGCAGGACCGGCGGGGGATGCCCGGCGTTGGCGATGGTGATCCGGTGGGAGACCGGGTCGTACACCGCGTACAGGCAGGTCGCCATGCGGTCGGTACCCAGGCGCTGGGCCTGCTCGTCGAGGTGGTGCAGCACCTCCTGCGGCGGCAGGTCGAGCCCGGCGAGGGTCTGCGCGGTCGTACGCAGCTGGCCCATGATGGCCGCCGAGGTCATGGAGTGACCCATCACATCGCCCACGACCAGGGCGACACGGCTGCCGGGGAGGGGAATCGCGTCGTACCAGTCGCCGCCGACCCGGGCCGTCTCGGCGGCCGGAAGGTAGCGCGAGGCCAGCCGGACACCCGTCGGGCGCGGCAGCGTCTCGGGCAGCATCGTGCGCTGCAGCTCGTCGGCGATGTACGCCTCGCGGCCGTACAGCACCGCCTTGTCGATGCCGAGCGCGCTGTGCGTGGCGAGCTGGGCCGCCACCAGGAGGTCGTCGGCCTCGAAGGCGGGCCGGTCGGGGCGGCGCAGGAAGAGCGCCGCGCCGATCACACGTCTGTGGCCGCGCAGCGGGGCGAGGATCGCGCGCTGACCACCCGGCACCGTCAGCTCCTCGCCGACCAGCTCGGGCAGCGCGGCACGCGCGGCGGGCGTGTCCGTGAAGACGGGACGGACCCCGCGCAGCACCTCGGCGAGCGCACCGCCCAGTCGCACCTGGCACAGCTCCGCAGTGACCCCGATGTCGGGCTCGGGCTGGAGCGCGGGCAGCGCGAAACCATCGGTGTCCCGGTCCTCCGGGATCCGGTCCGTACGCCGCAGCCGCAGCACCACGGGCCCGGCGGGCCGTTCGTCACCGACCGGCAGCGGATCGCGCAGATAGACCAGGATCGCGTCCGAGAAGGTCGGCACGGTCGCCCGGCACAGCCCCATCACGATCTCGTCGAGGTCGAGGCCGCGCGCGATCCGCCGGGTCGCGGCCCCCACGAAACGCAGCCGGTCGCTGTCACGCCGCATGGGCATGGGCGTGCCCGGCGTCACGCCCTGACCGGTACGGCGGTCCGGGCCGGCCGGCACGGCGGACGCCTCGGCACCCGGCTGTAGCGGAATGACTTCCGGCGCGGGGCGCGGCCGGTGCGGATCCGGTTCGGCGGCGGACGGCTGGTGGGAGTGCTCGGGGCCCACGGAAGCGGGCGTACCGGCAGGACCGTGACCGTCGGAGGGGGCCGCTGTGCCGTGGCTGCCCGCCGGCGTACCGGTGGCGGCACCGCGTGCCTCGGTGGGGACGGGGGAGTCAAAGGGGCCGCCCTGCGCGGGTATGGGGGTGGAGCCCAGCAGGGGCTCCGGAGTACGCAGGAGCGCTCCGCGGGGGTCCGCGGGGGCTGTGGGCCGGGCAGCGCTTGGCTGGCGGCGCTCGTCAGGGGTGGTGTGCTCCGTCACGCGTGTCGAATCCATCCGTCCGGGGCTGCGCGCCGTACCTGCGGTTCGTCCGGCAGAAAACCCGATACCCGGAACGCATGCCCCGGGAACGGAATTGCCGCGTGGTCAGACAGCCTCTCAGGGCCGGCTCCGGCCGACGCCCACAGGGACGGCTCGCCCCGCTGTCTCCAGTCCGTACGGCCGTAGCCCTCGTACTCCTCGCTCACGTCCTGCCGCCCCTCGGTGACGTATGGTCAAGCCCAACGCATGCTGCGGGAGTTGCTGCTGCTGCGCCCTTGCGGAGGACGATCCTACGGTTGTACCACGGGCGCGCAACCAGGGTCTCATGTGGACACGTGCGCGGGCGTACGGTCCCAGTCGTCCGGCAGTGCGGGTACGGACCAGGCCGGATCCGGGCGCCAGTGCTGCCAGCCGTCCGAGAACGGCGGGCCCCAGGCCCGGATCACCTCCATCGCGGACCGCCCCGCCTCCCTTACCCGTGTGGCCAGGTGCACATCCATCAGACCGTCCCGCCGAGCCTGCGCGAACTCGTCCTCGTCGCGCCAGCCCCAAGTCCGGTCCGGGTACACGCAGATGTCCAGGAAGTGATCCTCGGAGTCGACTCCACCGGTCCATCTGACCAGTGGTTCCTCCAAGTTGACGTACCAGTTCTTGAACAGCCAGCCGGGCTCCCAGAACAGCCACACCGACCACGGCTCACCGGGCCGCGCCAGCTTCAGCACGCCCGTACCGAACCAGCGGCCGCGCTGCACGGTACGCGGCTTGGTGTAGCGGGACTCCAGCGGTTCCACATGGACGGGGGTGCCGTCGGCGAGCACCGGCTTCACGCACTCGGTGCCGGGCGCCATCCACACGGCGAGCAGCTCGTCGTCGTCCCGTACGACGGTCACGGGACGGCAGATGTGGACGCGCTCGCCGCCGTTCTCCCGGTATCGCCAGAGGATCTGACTCCCGGGGGCCCAGAAGGGCGCCACTGCGCCCGCATCCGCGTCTGTCACCGCTCCACCCTCTGCCATGAGCAGATATTAGTAGGACTTTGCCGGGTGCGACCTTGATGGCGGAACTCGTACGGCCTCGACGGAGTCCTGTGAGGTGTCCACGGCATACGACCCTGCGGCGCCCGTCACCGTTCGCGCCGCGCGCCGAAAGAAACGTTACGGACGCGTCATCCGCAGGACATCCAGGGCCTCGTCCAGCTGCTCCAGGGTGAGATCGCCCCGGTCGACGTACCCGGCCTCCAGAACGACCTGACGGATCGTCCTGCGCTCGGCCAGTGACTTTTTGGCCACCTTCGCGGCCTCCTCGTACCCGATGTACTGGTTGAGCGGTGTCGCCATGGACGGCGACGACTCGGCGTACTCACGGGCCCGTTCGCGGTTCGCGGTGATCCCGTCGACGGTCCGGTCGGCGAGCAGCCGGGAGACGTTCGCGAGGAGGCGTACGGACTCCAAAGCGTTCTTCGCGATCACCGGCAGCATCACGTTGAGCTCGAAGTTCCCGGCCGCGCCCGCCGCCGCGACGGTGGCATCGTTTCCGGTCACCTGGGCGGCTACCATGAGGACGGCCTCGGGAATGACCGGATTCACCTTGCCCGGCATGATCGACGAGCCGGGCTGGAGGTCGGGGAGACTGATCTCGGCGAGCCCGGTACGCGGCCCGGAGGCCATCCACCGCAGATCATTGGCGATCTTGGTCAGCCCGACCGCGATCGTCCGCAGCTGCCCGCTCGTCTCGACGATCCCGTCCCGCGCGCCCTGCGCCTCGAAGTGGTTGCGCGCCTCGGTGAGCGGCAGCCCGGTGGTCCGCGCCACCTCGGCGATCACAGCGGCGGAGAACCCGGGGGGTGTGTTGATGCCGGTGCCAACGGCGGTGCCGCCCAGCGGGAGTTCGGCCAGCCGCGGCAGCGAGGCGCTGAGCCGCTCGACGCCGTGGCGCACCTGCGCCGCGTACCCGCCGAACTCCTGACCCAGCGTCACGGGCGTCGCGTCCATCAGATGCGTACGCCCCGACTTCACGATGTCGGCGAACTCCTCGGCCTTCCGCTCCAGGGACGCCGCCAGGTGCTCCAGGGCGGGGACGAGGTCGCGTGTGACGGCGGCGGTGGCCGCGATGTGGATGGAGGAGGGGAAGACGTCGTTGGACGACTGGGACGCGTTCACATGGTCATGGGGGTGTACGTCCCTGCCGAGCCGCTCCGTCGCGAGCGTGGCGACGACCTCGTTCGCGTTCATGTGGGAGGAGGTGCCGGACCCGGTCTGGAACACGTCGACCGGAAAGTGCGCGTCCCAGTTCCCCTCGGCGACTTCGGCGGCGGCGTCCTGGATCGCCTCCGCGACGTCCTCGTCGAGAACTCCCAGTTCGGCGTTCACCTTGGCGGCCGCTGCCTTGATCCGGGCGAGTGCCTCGATGTGCGCCCGCTCCAGGGGCTGCCCCGAGATGGGGAAGTTCTCCACCGCCCGCTGGGTCTGCGCCCGCCACTTCGCGCCCGCGGGGACTCGGACCTCGCCCATGGAATCGTGCTCGATGCGGTAGTCGCTCATGACGGGTACAGCGCGGGCGGGGGCGAGGATGTTCCGGGGCGTCGGCCGTTCGGGGACGGGGGGCCGCGCTGCCGCCCGAGCCCCCAGCGAGTGCCGGGGGCTCTGCGGTCCCTCTTTTGGGCGGGTCAGCTTCCCGAGCGCACGGGGATGCTGGTGAACGTCGGCTGAGCGAGTTCCTGCGGGCTGAAGAAGTCGTTGCCCTTGTCGTCGACCACGATGAACGCCGGGAAGTCCTCGACCTCGATCTTCCACACGGCCTCCATGCCGAGCTCCTCGTACTCGACGACCTCGACCTTCTTGATGCAGTCCTGGGCGAGCCGGGCCGCCGGGCCGCCGATGGAGCCGAGGTAGAAGCCGCCGTGCGCGTCGCACGCGTCGGTGACCTGCTTGCTGCGGTTCCCCTTCGCCAGCATCACCTTGGAGCCGCCCGCCGCCTGGAACTGCTCGACGTAGGAGTCCATACGGCCGGCCGTCGTGGGGCCGAAGGAGCCGGACGCGTACCCCTCGGGGGTCTTGGCCGGGCCCGCGTAGTACACCGGGTGGTCCTTCAGGTACTGCGGCATCTCCTCGCCCGCGTCCAGCCGCTCCTTGATCTTGGCGTGCGCTATGTCGCGTGCCACGACCAGCGGACCGGACAGGGACAGCCGGGTCTTGACCGGGTACTTCGTCAGCTCGGCGAGGATGTCGTCCATCGGCCGGTTCAGGTCGATCCTGACGACGTCACCCTCCGCGTCCAGGTGCTCGTCCGTCGTCTCCGGCAGGAACCGCGCCGGGTCCGTCTCCAGCTGCTCCAGGAAGACGCCCTCCGCCGTGATCTTCGCCACCGCCTGGCGGTCCGCGGAGCAGGAGACGGCGATCGCCACCGGGCAGGACGCGCCGTGCCGCGGGAGGCGGACCACGCGTACGTCGTGGCAGAAGTACTTGCCGCCGAACTGTGCGCCGATCCCGATCTTCTGCGTCAGCTCGAAGACCTTGTGCTCCAGGTCCTTGTCCCGGAAGCCGTGGCCCAGCGCCGAGCCCTTGGCCGGGATCTCGTCCAGGTAGTGCGCGGAGGCGTACTTCGCGGTCTTCAGGGCGTACTCCGCGCTCGTACCGCCGACGACGACCGCCAGGTGGTACGGCGGACAGGCGGCCGTACCCAGCGAACGGATCTTCTCCTCGAGGAACTTCATCATCGAAGCCTCGTTGAGGACCGCCTTCGTCTCCTGGTACAGGAACGACTTGTTGGCCGAGCCACCGCCCTTGGCCATGAACAGGAACTTGTACGCGCCCCCGTCCGTCGCGTACAGCTCGATCTGGGCCGGGAGGTTGGAACCGGTGTTCTTCTCCTCCCACATGGTCAGCGGGGCCATCTGCGAGTAGCGCAGGTTCAGCCGGGTGTACGCGTCGTAGATGCCCCGGGACAGCGCCTTCTCGTCCTCACCTTCGGTGAGGACGCGCTGTCCGCGCTTGCCCATCACGATCGCCGTGCCGGTGTCCTGGCACATGGGGAGCACGCCCGCGGCGGCGATGTTCGCGTTCTTCAGCAGGTCGAGCGCCACGAACTTGTCGTTCGACGACGCCTGCGGGTCGTCGATGATGCGGCGCAGCTGCGCGAGGTGGGCCGGGCGAAGGTAGTGCTGGATGTCGTGGATCGCTTCCTCGGCGAGCTTGCGCAGCGCCTCCGGCTCGACCTTGAGGAAGGTGCGCCCGTCGGCCTCGAAGGTGGAGACACCTTCGGAGGTCACCAGCCGGTACGGGGTGGTGTCCTCTCCCCGGGGGAGTAGATCGGTGTACGCGAACTCAGGCATCTCGCCCATTCCTCACTAGCGTCTCTTCGAGGCTCGGTTCGCCTCCGGGGCGTAAAAGCCGGTGTCTAGGGCAGGAAACCGTGCTCGACCCTCTGAGGGGGACTTCCATGAACAGGTGGGACCCATGCACGCTCGACACCGGCGCGCCCCTTCGGCCACTCGCCGCGACTGGCCTCCGTTGGCAGCGCTCACCAGCGTAGAACCTGGTCGGTCGGCAAGGCTTGTGAGGTAAGGCTCAGTTCGAGCGCCGACCGGACCGTCGGGCGGGTTTTCCACAGGTCACCTCAAGAGGTAGTCGCGATCTATCGCGTGTGGGTACGCTGCTGTCGTGGACTTCATCGGCAGTTTCGAGGTGTCCACCCTGGAGCGACCCGGTGCATGGCCAGGCGAGCAAACACCTCGGGCATTGACCGTCGCGAATTCGGCGGCATCCGGAAGGATTCGGTCTGATATGACCAGGCTGAGGTGCCCGGGAACGCGCGTGCTTCGGAACTCAGTGCATAGGCACGCGCACAGCGGGTAGGCCTTGCTGCATCGTCTCTGGCTCGCGAAGCCGTCGTCAGGAGTAGACCGTGCTGCATCCGCCGCATCAGTCCCTGCAGGTCGCTGCCGTTCCGCCCCAGCGGCCTCCGGTGCGTGAGAGGGATCAGGACGCCCCTTGGCATACGGAGGCCGTGTGCCGCCGCGGCGAGGCGGGCCTGTTCTTCGCACCTTCCAAAGAACCAACCGCGGCTCGGCTGTCCCGCGAGGACGCGGCGAAGCGGGTCTGCGCGCGCTGCCCTGTGATGGTCGAGTGCCGCGAACACGCCCTGCTGCAACCAGAGCCGTACGGGGTATGGGGCGGCCTCACGGCAGCCGAGCGCCGTGTGGTCCTGGCCCGACGGCGCCGCCGCGACCTCGAACTCAAGAAGGCGGCTCACTCCACGGCGAGCCCGATATCCGCGGCCGGGTAGCCGACATGTGAAGGGGGCGCCCCTTGCAAGGGGCGCCCCCTTCACGAACGCACAACGCCGATTTCGTACGGGCCGCGCCTACTTCGCGCGGTCGAAGTCGATGCTGCTGTAGGCGCGCAGCTTGCTCAGCCGGTGCTCGGAGTTGATCTGGCGGACCGTGCCGGACTTGGAGCGCATGACGATCGAGGCGGTCGTCGCCGTCTCGGCGCGATAGCGCACCCCGCGCAGCAGCTCGCCGTCCGTGATGCCGGTCGCGACGAAGAAGACGTTCTCGCCGGAGACCAGGTCGTCGGTGAGCAGGACGCGGCCGAGGTCGTGGCCCGCGTCGACGGCCCGCTGCCGCTCCTCGTCGTCCTTGGGCCACAGCTTGCCCTGGATGGTGCCGCCCAGGCACTTGACTGCACAGGCCGAGATGATGCCCTCCGGCGTACCCCCGATGCCGAGCAGCAGGTCGATGCCGGTGCCCTCGCGCAGGGCGAGGATCGAGCCCGCGACATCGCCGTCGGAGATCAACTTGATGCGCGCGCCGGTCTCCCGGATCTCCTTGATGATGTCGTCGTGGCGCGGCCGGTCGAGGATGACGACGGTGACGTCCTCCGGGGTGGACCGCTTGGCCTTGGCCACCCGGCGGATGTTCACGGACACCGGGGCGTTGATGTCGACGAAGTCGGCGGCCTCGGGACCGGTGACCAGCTTGTCCATGTAGAAGACCGCGGACGGGTCGAACATGGTGCCGCGGTCGGCGGCGGCCAGTACGGAGATCGCGTTCGTCATGCCCTTCGCGGTCAGCGTGGTGCCGTCGATCGGGTCGACGGCGATGTCGCACTCGGGGCCGGTCCCGTCGCCGACGGGCTCCCCGTTGAAGAGCATCGGGGCCTCGTCCTTCTCGCCCTCTCCGATGACGACGACGCCGTTCATCGAGACGGTGGAGACGAGGGTCCGCATGGCCCGTACGGCGGCTCCGTCCGCGCCGTTCTTGTCGCCGCGGCCGACCCAGCGGCCCGCGGCCATCGCGGCGGCTTCGGTGACCCGGACGAGTTCCAGGGCGAGGTTCCGGTCCGGGGCCTCGGACGGAACCTCGAGCTCGGACGGCAAATGATGCTCGGTCATCGGAGCGCACCTTTCTGATACGACGACGGCCGGATGAGGGTTCTGGGCGACTCTATCCCCAGTCCGACAAAATGAGCAGGGGGCCCCACGGATGAGCAGACCAGTGCACCTGCGACGATGGGGGTGTGGCAGGTATGAACGGCAAACAGACGATCCGGGACATGGTTCTGTCCCTGGGTCTGATCGGCATCGTCGCGGGAGTCATCTATGTCTTCATTCCCCATGACGACTCCGAGCCCCCTCTCAAACGGGTGGACTACAGCGTCGAGCTCCTCACGGCACGGCGCGCGGCCCCCTATCCGGTAGCGGCGCCGGAGGGCCTGCCCACGCCATGGAAGGCGACGTCGGTGCGGTTCAAGGGCGACGACTTCGACGCCTGGCACCTCGGCTTCCACGACCCCGACGGTGAGTACGTGGCGGTCGAACAGTCCACTCAGAAGCCCGTCACCTTCATCGACGACGCCAGTCAGGGCGCCGACGACACGGGTGTCACGCAGCGCATCGGCGAGCGGACCTGGAAGCGGTACAAGGGCGTGAAGTACGACGCCCTCGTCCTCCAGGAGAAGGGCTCCACGACGGTGGTGACCGGCACGGCGTCGTTCGCGCGGCTGACGAAGATGGCCGAGGCGTTGAAGAGGTCCTGAGCGGTCCGCACCACACCTGTGGGGAGGCCCCGGCGCGCGGCGGATTCAAGGAGCCCTCCTCGTGGTGCGCCCCGCAGGCGATTTCGGTAATACTGCTTCGGTGGTGCCGACCGGGGAGGGACCGGTACGTTTCGCACGTGCCCCCAAGGGAGCGCCGTGGCCGGTCGGCGCACCGCACGAAGGACGCTCACCGTGATGGTGGCGGCTCCGGTGGCATCTGTGGGGCAGACGCTCGCGGCGCACGCCGCTGCCGGCAGGGCGACCGCGCGGAGCAGGCCGGGCAAGGCCTACTCGGCGTCGCCGTCCTCGCTCCTCTCCGCCTCCTGATCGGCCAGCGCCGCGTCCAGCCGCTTGCGCGCCCCCTCCAGCCAGCGGCGGCACACCTTCGCCAGTTCCTCGCCGCGCTCCCAGAGGGCCAGGGACTCCTCGAGGGTCGTGCCGCCCGTCTCCAGGCGGCGTACGACCTCGATCAGCTCGTCCCGCGCCTGCTCGTACCCGAGCACCTCGTCCACTTTGCCGGTCATACGCCCACCCTATGCATCCACGCGAACTGTGAACTCGCCCTCGGCGACCCGCGCCCGCAGCAGCACGTCCGCCATGACCTCGTCCGGGGCGCGGACCACGTGGCCGTCGGCCTTCTGCAGGACCGCGTAGCCGCGCTGGAGTGTGGCGGCGGGGGAGAGGGCCACCACGCGCGCGTGCGTGTGCGTCAACTCCGACTCGGCACGGTCCAGGAGGTGCCCCAGGCAGCGCCGGCCGCGGTCGAGCAGCGAGCCGATCTGCTCCTCGCGCTCCGCGACCATGCGGTACGGATCCTCTATCGAGGGCCTGGCCAGCGCGTGCGCGAGCCCGCGCTCCTCCCGTTCGATGAACGACACGACGCTGCGCCGAGCCCGGTCCCGCAGGAACTGGACCCGCTCGAACTCCTCGCCGACGTCCGGCACCACCTTCTTGGCGGCGTCGGTCGGTGTGGAGGCGCGCAGGTCGGCCACGTGATCCAGCAGCGGGTTGTCCGGCTCGTGGCCGATCGCCGACACCACCGGCGTACGACAGGACGCGACCGCCCGTACGAGCTGCTCGTCCGAGAACGGCAGCAGGTCTTCCACGCTGCCGCCGCCGCGCGCCACGATGATCACGTCCACGTCCTCGAGCGTGTCCAGCTCCTTCACGGCCTGGATGACCTGCGGCACCGCGTGCACACCCTGCACGGCGACGTTGCGCACCTCGAAGCGGACGGCGGGCCAGCGGTGCCGCGCGTTCTCCAGCACGTCCCGCTCGGCTGCCGAGGCGCGTCCGCAGACCAGCCCGATGAGCTGCGGCAGGAAGGGCAGCGCCTTCTTGCGCTCGGGCGCGAACAGGCCCTCAGTCGCCAGCGACTTCTTCAACTGCTCCAGACGGGCGAGCAGCTCACCGATCCCCACCGGCTTTATCTCGGCGGCCCGCAGCGACAGCTGCCCGCGCGGCGCGTACCACTCCGGCTTGGCGTGGACGACCACGCGCGCGCCCTCGCTTACCACGTCGGCCACCGCGTCGAACACCTGCCGATAGCAGGTGACGCCCACGGAGATGTCGTACGACGGGTCGCGCAGCGTCAGGAAGACGACGCCCGCGCCCGGACGCCGCGACAACTGGGTGATCTGCCCCTCGACCCACACGGCACCGAGCCGGTCGATCCACCCCCCGATGAGCCGCGACACCTCACCGACGGGCAGCGGGGCGTCTGCGGACGTGTTCACAGCCATGCGCCCGAGAGTAACGGCCGGTACCGACAACGCAGGCGCCCTGCCGGCGTTCTGGGGCCGAGCATCGGGATCGGGACGACAGACGCGATCTTCGAACTCCGGGCGCGGCACCTTACGATGGTGCGCATGACTGCTTCGACTGGCCGCCGTGTCCTGCTCGCCGCTCCCCGTGGCTACTGCGCGGGCGTGGACCGCGCCGTGATCGCCGTCGACAAGGCCCTGGAGCAGTACGGTGCTCCGATCTATGTCCGCCACGAGATCGTCCACAACAAGTACGTCGTGCAGACTCTGGAGAAGAAGGGCGCGATCTTCGTCGAGCGGACGGCGGAGGTCCCCGAGGGGGCGATCGTCATGTTCTCGGCACACGGCGTCGCCCCCGTCGTCCACGAAGAGGCCGCCCGGGGCAGGCTCGCCACCATCGACGCGACCTGCCCGCTGGTCACCAAGGTCCACAAGGAAGCCGTCCGGTTCGCCCAGGACGACTTCGACATCCTCCTGATCGGTCATGAGGGCCACGAGGAGGTCATCGGTACGTCCGGGGAGGCGCCCGACCACATCACGCTCGTCGACGGTCCCGAGGACGTCGCGAAGGTGGAGGTCCGCGACCCGTCCAAGGTGGTCTGGCTCTCCCAGACCACCCTGTCCGTGGACGAGACCATGGAGACGGTCGACGCCATCAAGGAGAAGTTCCCGCAGCTCGTCTCGCCGCCCAGCGACGACATCTGCTACGCCACGCAGAACCGTCAGCTCGCCGTGAAGCAGATGGGTGCCGAGTCCGACCTGGTCATCGTGGTCGGCTCGCGTAACTCCTCCAACTCCAAGCGACTCGTGGAGGTCGCCAAGCTCGCGGGCGCGCGCGAGGCGTACCTCGTGGACTTCGCTGACGAGATCGACGAGGTTTGGCTGGAAGACGTCACGACGGTCGGTGTGACGTCGGGTGCGTCCGTGCCGGAGGTGCTGGTCGAGCAGGTCCTGGAGTTCCTCTCCACCCGGGGCTTCGAGGACGTCGAGATCGTCAAGGCCGCCGAGGAGTCCATCACGTTCTCGCTTCCCAAGGAGCTCCGCCGCGACCTGCGCGCGGAGGCGGCGGCACTGGTGGCGGAGCGCACGAGCGAGAAGTGACGCGTCCGCGCGCCGTGGGCCGCCGGGAAGTGAAGGTTCCGAGGGGCGTACGACTCCGAGAAGTGACTGTCAGTCGTACGACGTAACGTGGTGTCCATGCAGATCTTCGGCGTGGACATCGGTGGATCAGGGATCAAGGGCGCTCCCGTGGATCTGGATCGGGGCGACCTGGCGGACGAGCGTCACAAGGTGCTCACGCCGCAGCCCTCGACACCCGACGCGGTGGCGCTCGGCGTTCGGGAGGTCGTCGGCCACTTCGGCTGGACGGGCCCGGTCGGGATCACGTTCCCGGGTGTGGTCACCGCGGGCGCCACCATCCGTTCGGCCGCCAACGTGGACAAGGGCTGGATCGGCGTAGACGCGCGCGCCCTGCTCTCCGAGCGGCTCGGCGGGCTCCCCGTGACGATTGTGAACGACGCGGACGCGGCGGGCGTGGCCGAGACGCGGTTCGGCGCGGGGCGGGA
Source organism: uncultured Streptomyces sp. (assembly GCA_946480485.1). The sequence continues at coordinate 13,698 of CAMLJW010000033.1, forward strand.
CCGTCAGGGCACGGTCGTCCTCCTCACCTTCGGCACAGGCATAGGCAGCGCGGTCTCCGTGGACGGCGTCCTGGTGCCGAACACGGAGCTGGGCCATCTCGAACTCGACGGCCACGAAGCAGAGAAGCATGCTTCCACCAAGGCCAAGGACGACCACGACCTGAGCTGGGAGCACTGGGCCCGGCGCGTCCAGAAGTACCTCGCGCACGTGGAGATGCTCCTCTCACCCGAGCTGTTCATCATCGGTGGCGGAGTCAGCCGCAAGTCCCACAAGTTCCTGCACCTGATCGAGGGCATCGAGGCGGAGATCGTACCGGCGCAGCTGCAGAACAACGCGGGGATAGTGGGGGCGGCGATGCGGGCTGCGAAGGTTGGGTAGCGGCGGCTGCTTGTCGCCGTGGGTGACGGGCTGAGGGCGACGGGCCGAGCGTCAGGCGGTGCGGCGCCTTGGCTGGGCCGGCGGCCTGTGCTGTGTTGGAGTCCTCTGCTGGGACGGCGGCCTCTGCTGGGACGCGGGCTTCGAGGCCTGCGCGGCCGCCCTGCGTTGCGCCGCCCGCCGACTCATGAGACGCACCTTGCGGACGGTCACGATGAGGCCGGCGATCAGTGTGCCGCCGTACAGCCAGCCCGCCTGCGTCGCGAGGGCCGTGAACAGGCCCATCAGCCGCCCCCAGATCCCTCCGTCGCTGTCGGCGACGGGCAGCAGACCGACGGCGAACGCGATGGGGACGGCGATCAGCGCGGTGACGAGGTCGGCCCGCCCCACCCAGAGCGCGGTGAGCGCGCAGACCGGCAGGAACAGTACGCCGTAGACGACGAGGGACGCCCCGAAGAGCAGCTGGTCGAGGCAGGCGAGCGCGAACATCGACGCGGTGCAGAAGAGCCCGCTGCCGAGTCCGGTGAGCCGGGGGTTCGGCATCCTGGGCGTCGCCCGCCCCACGGGCGACACGGACGGCGCGCTCCGCGGTACGCCGGGCCGGCTCTGCCGGGTCGTGCGGGCTCCACCCGGCCCGGCCTGCGGGGGAAGGGGTGCGCCGCGCCGCGGCCGGGGCTGAGGGGGACGCGTTCTGTGTTGCTCCACTGGTCAAACTTAGGTCGGGTTATGTGGGGAATGGCCCCTGAGACACGCCCTTTGACCGAGCTTGGTCAAGCGTTCGATACGTCGCCTGGGCGAAGCCCCGCACGCCGTAGACTGGTGGATCGGTCCGCAGACTGGTGGACCGGCCCGCGCATCGCACAGCAGGGCCTGACCCGGGCCCACCGGCTCCGGTTTCCTCCAACCTCACGTACGGGAAGTCGCAACGTGTCGCTCACGATCGGAATCGTCGGTCTGCCGAATGTCGGCAAATCGACCCTGTTCAACGCCCTGACCAAGAACGACGTGCTGGCGGCCAACTACCCGTTCGCCACGATCGAGCCGAACGTGGGCGTGGTCGGTGTCCCCGACACCCGCCTGTCGAAGCTGGCCGAGATCTTCGGCTCGCAGAAGATCCTCCCCGCCACCGTCGACTTCGTCGACATCGCGGGCATCGTGCGCGGCGCGAGCGAGGGCGAGGGCCTGGGCAACAAGTTCCTCGCGAACATCCGTGAGTCCGACGCGATCTGCCAGGTCATCCGCGCCTTCAAGGATGAGAACGTCGTGCACGTCGACGGCAAGGTCTCACCCAAGGACGACATCGAGACGATCAACACCGAGCTGATCCTCGCGGACCTGCAGACCATCGACAAGGTCCTGCCGCGGCTCCAGAAGGAGTCGCGGATCAAGAAGGACATCGCGCCGAAGGTGGCCGCGGTGGAGGCGGCCAAGGAGATTTTGGACGCGGGTCAGACCCTGTTCGCCGCGGGCGTCAGGCAGGACTCGGACCAGGAGTCTGTCCTGCATGACCTGCACCTGCTCACCACCAAGCCGTTCCTCTACGTCTTCAACGTCGACGAGGACGAGCTGACCGACGAGGACTTCAAGGCCGAGCAGAGGGCCCTGGTGGCCCCCGCCGAGGCGATCTTCCTCAACGCGAAGCTGGAGGCGGACCTCGCCGAGCTCGACGAGGAGGAGGCCCTGGAGCTCCTCCAGTCCGTCGGCGTCGAAGAGCCCGGCCTCGCCACCCTCGCCCGCGTCGGTTTCAACACCCTCGGCCTCCAGACCTACCTCACGGCCGGCCCCAAGGAATCCCGCGCCTGGACCATCAAGAGGGGCGCCACCGCCCCGGAGGCCGCCGGCGTCATTCACACCGACTTCCAGAAGGGCTTCATCAAGGCCGAGGTCATCTCCTTCGCCGACCTGGTCGAAACGGGCTCGGTCGCCGAGTCCCGCGCCAAGGGCAAGGCCCGTATGGAGGGGAAGGACTATGTGATGCAGGACGGGGACGTGGTGGAGTTCCGCTTCAACGTGTAGCGGGTGACTTAGCACGACTTAACTGATCTTGCAAACGTGCAGGTCGGATGGGGTCTGTCTTCTCGAGGCAGGCCCCTTTTCCGTTCCTGTGCTGACTTGGTGCTGACCCGGTTTCCCCGTTCTGCAAGTGGACGCGCTGCGAGCGGTAACGCTGAGGACATCCGCATGCGGTTCAACCGCGCGCGGGCGCGTCGCGCGTCGGCCTGGGGCACCCGTACTTCCACGGTGGCCTGCTCTGAATGCGACACCGCGTACGACAGCGCCGAAACCGGCATGCTGCTCAGTGTGACGGCGAGCCTGGCCAGCGCCCCGCGACTGTGTCGGAGGGTCACGGTGAGGGTGCAGTCGGTGCTCTGCGTCTGCGGCATCGGCTCTCCGTTCCGCAGACGTGACGCGCCTGGTTCACCGGCTTCGCGCCGAGCGCGAACAGGGGACGACGTGTTGGTGGAGGTCCGGGTCGGCGCTGTCGGCGGCGAGCGGATCGGCCGCGTGGGCAGAGGCGCCGACGTACGGCTGGTGGTCGACGGGGTGAGGCCGACGACCTCGGCGATGGCGTGGGACACCCGGGGTGACACCAAGTAGGCGCGAGGGGATCGTAAGTGACTCTTTTGCCACTGAAGAACTCGTGCACATGTATCAAACATGGCATAAAATCCGCTGTCCGGACGCAATGTACCCATGAGCTGGAGAGGTAGCTGCAAGCATGGACGTCGCCGCTTCCGTTCCTGGCTCGGAGCCGGAATACGAACTTGATGTGTACGTCGTCGCGGACGGCAGGGTGCTGCCGGCCGACTCCGCATTCGTGCTGTCCGATGAAGGCCCATCCGGCCGGGCGCCGCGTGAGCTCGTGGACCTTGCCCTCGGGCTGCTCGCCGAGTCTGCCGCGGCCCTGGATTTCATCTGGACGGGCGACGAATCGGCCCCCTACTGGAGCGTGCACCTGGAACGGGTCGGCCTCGGACGACGCACGGCCGCGCGTGTCAGGGCCAGCCGGTCCCAGACACTGCCCTATTCGCTGACCAAGCGCGAGCTCGACGTCGTGACGCTGCTGGTCGCTGGTTTGTCGAATGCCGCCATAGCGGTTGCTCTCACGTTGAGTCCGCGCACCGTGACCACCCACGTGGACCACATCATGCGCAGGATGGGGGTGCCCAGTCGGTCCGCGGTCGCCACTGCCGCCCTGGATGATGGCATCGTCGCCGTCCCGCTGCCGGTCGATGCCTCGCAGTTCCAGACGCTGCGCATAGGACGCGTGGTTCGGTCGGCGGGCACTCGGAGCCGGATCGGGACCGCGCTGCGGGCGACGACCGGAGCGAGCGCCCCGGTCCTGATCGGCTCCTTGGTGCCCCTGCTGGGGCGTGCCCGCGAGGACGGCGTGGAGATGGTCCGCGGTGCTTCTCTGGCCATCGACGAGATCAACGCCGCCGGAGGAATTCATGGTCGCCCAGTGCAACTCGAGGTCGAGAGCGTGGATATCGAGCGGGGCGGCCTTGCGAACGTCACGGAGGCGATGCATCGGCTGCTCAGTGGTGGCGCGCATGCGATCACCTCGGGCTATCTGCTTCACCAGGAGCGCGCGGTCGAGCTGGCCGCGGCAGAGGGGGTGCCGTTCCTCCATGCGTCGGCCTCGTCGTACATCGACGATCTTGTGGCGAGCAACGCCGCTCGATTCCGTGGCGTTTTCCAGGTCTGTCCGAACGACCGGAACTATGCGCCCAACTTTGTCGACTTCATGACCAGGCTGCGTAACTCGGGGCAGTGGACGCCGATGTCCCGCGAACTCGTGGTCGCCCAGCAGAGCATGTGGGAGATCATCGACTTCGGGATGGCCCACGCCACCCGGCTGGCGCACGACAACGGCTGGGATCTGATCCCGGTGGACGTCTCGGACCATGAGGGAGCCGAGGAAGCCTGGTCGGCCCTCCCGGGACGGATCGGCAGCCCGGCAGCGGTGATGCTGGGAAGCTTCTTCTCCGATGACCACCTTCGGTTCCTGCGTTCCTTCGTCGCTGATCCGGCCCGGTCCCTCGTTTATTCGATCTATGCACCCTCGGTCCCCACATTCCGGCAAAGGGCTGGAGGTGACGCCGACGGACTGCTGTGGGCGTCGACCACAGGAACGTATTCGGACACGATCGCGCGGCAGTTCGTCGAGGCTTACAAATCGAAGTTCGCGGCTGTGCCGGGGCGATCGATGGCCGGCATCGCGTACGACCGGATCCAGATCCTGGCTCAGGCGTGGAAGCAGGTCTACGACGTCCGCAACTACGACGACGTCAGCTCCACGATGCTGAGGACGCGCTTCCGAGGCGTCAACGGCTCCTACACCTTTGCCAGTGAAGGGCAGGGCACGCTGGCTCTCGGCACGGAGTCGACGGACCCGTCGATCGCACAGGCGCACACGATCTTCCAGATCCAGCGAGGCCGCAACGTCCTTGTCGCTCCCCACGTCTATGCGGCCGGAAGGTTCACTCCTCCCCCCTGGCTCAGCAGGTAGGCCCCCGACGGCGCGCCTGCGGGCCGTCCGGGCGGCAGCTCTCCATGACGTCGCACGTCGGTCCCTTGCGGGGCCGGCAAAGAATCCCGCCGGAAATCCCTCTTCGGAAGCTCCATATACGTAATCCGACCGATGCCTGCCTATCACCCGACTCCCTACGGTCCGACCCACGATGACCGAGGTGATGTGACGCGTGTCTCCCGAGCGCTGCACGTCATCCGAGCTGGAGGAGCAGGGCATGGAAAAAGATGCAGTGGCCCATCGGATGCCGCACGGCATCACCCGTGCGGGTGGGGTGGATCGATTCCGACTGGCTTGTGACGCGAAGGCGGGGTCGCAGCGATGACCTCTGAGCCCCTCGTGACCCCGGATGACGTCGCCCCGCTTCAGGTCTCTTACGAGGACGACCCGCGTGTCGTCAAGGAGGCAGCGACCGAGGACTACTCCACGCATGCCGTGCCCCGCTCGTGGCGGAGTGGCAAGTTCTCCCTTTCCATGGCTTGGTTCGCTCTGTTCAGTGCCATGTTCTGGCTGGTCGTTCCGGCCCAGCTTGCCAGCGCCGTGGGTACGGTCGACACCATCATCGGCCTGGCGCTGTCCGCCGTGACGTACGGCGCGATCAACTACGTCTTCACCCGGTACGCGATCCGCACCGGCCTCACCGTCGCCCTGATGTCGCGCCGTATGTTCGGCTACCTCGGTGCGGCGCTCGCCCCGCTGATCTTCGGTGCCACGGCGATCTACTACGCCGTGTTCGAGGGGTCAGTTGTCGGTGCCGCCTTCTCGTCGTACTTCGGCGGCAACATCAAGATCTGGTACCTCGTGGTGGTGCTGTACAGCGTGCCGCTGGCGATCGGCGGTATCCGTGTCTGGCTCGACAAGCTCAACGGGGTCCTGCTGCCGTTCTACATAGTGGGTCTCGTAGCGGCCGTCATCGCTGCCGCCGTCAAGCACGACGCCGGCAGCGCCTGGCTCACGTTCAAGCCCAAGCTGCCTTACGACGCCGGAGTTCCGGGATGGCTGTACGTATTCACGGTCTTCATGGGCGTCTGGATCATGATGATGTACACGATCGATTTCGCGCGCTTCGGTAAGCCCGAGGACGCGAAACACCACGGCATCGTCACGTTCGGCCCGCTGTTCTACATCGCGACCTTCCTCGGCAACGGCCTGGTCGGCATCTTCCTGGCGCAGACCGTTCCGGCCAAGGGCGCGCTCTCCGAGCTCTCTTCGGTCAACTCGATCATCTCCCTGCTGGGTTTCGGCGGAGTCGTGCTTGTGTGGGTGAGCCAGACCCGCATCAACACCGCCAACTACTACCTCTCGTCGGCCAACCTCGAGGCGTTCGCGTCCCGCACACTCAAGATTCAGTTCCCCCGCGCCGTCTGGGCCGCGATCGCCGGCGTGATCATCTATCTGATCATGCTCACCAACGTGCTCACCTACATCCTGCAGGCCCTCGCCTGGCAGGGAGTCTTCGTGGTCGCGTGGGTGGGCATCGCGCTCACGCACATCGTCGTCGTGGGTGACGATGCCCATGGCGTTCCCGAGTTCCGACCGGGGCGTGTGCGTCTCCTGACGCCTGGCGTCGCGGCATGGCTGGCGGCGTCGGCACTCGGCATCTACCTGGTCGAGGGCGGCGGGACCTTCGGGGCCACCTGGTCAGCCCCTATCACCCTCCTCGTCGCGGTCGTGGCGTACGCCGCACTCGTCAGGGCAACCCGAAGCCCGCTCCTGACCCGTGGACATGACCCGCGCGATGAGGTCGATGACGCGTGGGCCGCACGCATCCGCTGCCATCGGTGCGACAAGTCGTACGTCGCCATCGAGATGGACCGCGACCCGAGCGCGGGCTATGCCGCGATCTGCTCGAGTTGCGCAGCCGCGAGCCCCCGCTTCTACCACGCCGCTCGCCGCGACAGCGGGGACTGAGAGGGTACGGCTACCCCGCAGCAGCGTTGGACAGGGCGCCGCCAGACCTCCGGTTTGGCGGCGCGCGCTTTCAGGGCAACGCTTCGGCAAAAAGGCCCCGTCAGCACGTTGGCGTCGCAATACGTAATCCTTCCGATGCCAGCCACTTGGCGCGTCCCTACCGTCTTCCCACCGCGGTGAACCCGTCCTGGGCGACCCCGATCAGGAGGGCTGGGCATGTATCAAGAGACATCGGTCCGCCGGTGGCCGGCTGCGACGGGCGGTCGCCTGTCGCTCCTGGC
>CAMLJW010000034.1 GCA_946480485.1 uncultured Streptomyces sp.
ACCAGCGCCCCCACGACGACCGGCACCACAGAAGCCCCCAGCAAGGCGACCACCGCCCCAACGACCAGCGACCACCATTCGCCCCGAAGCCGATGCACCAGCCGCAGCCGCTCCACAACCCGCACCACCCACTCCCGCGCCCGCTGCTCGCCTGTCGGCGGTCCAGCCCCCGGCACCCCACCACCGGCACACAGCAGCTGAGTCCGCCGAGCCCCCGGACCGTTTCCGCCCATCAGCCAGGACGCCGCCCCGGCACACACCATCGCCAAACCGACCGCCATCTCACCGACCCCCGTCACAGCCCCGCACCCCTCTCACCGAGCAGCCCCCGCAGCCGCTCCCACCCCCGCTCGTACGCGAAGGCCTTCGCGCCCCACCGCAGCGCCGGCACCGTCACGACGAGCCCTGCCGGATCCCGCCCCAGCACATGCACCTCGGCGACCCGCCGCCGTCCTGCCCGGTCCCGTACGAGATGGAGCACGACCGACAGCGCGGCTGCCACCTGGCTGTGCAGGGCAGCCCGGTCGAGCCCCGCCGCCGTGCCCAGCGCTTCCAAACGGGCCGGCACCCCCGCCGCCGCGTTCGCGTGGACGGTTCCGCACCCTCCCTCGTGGCCGGTGTTCAACGCGGCCAGCAGATGGACGACTTCGGGCCCGCGCACCTCGCCGACGACCAGCCGGTCCGGCCGCATCCGAAGGGCCTGCCGCACCAGGTCCTGGAGCGTGACGAGTCCGGCGCCCTCCTGGTTGGCGGCTCTGGACTCAAGGCGTACGACATGCGGGTGGTCGGGGCGCAGCTCCGCCGAGTCCTCGGCGAGCACGATCCGCTCACCCGGTCCGACCAGCCCCAGCAAGGCGCTCAAGAGCGTCGTCTTGCCACTGCCCGTTCCCCCACTGATCAGGAACGACAGCCGGGCGTCGAGCAGCGCCCGCAGCACCCGGTCGCCGCCCGGCGGCACCGTCCCCGCCGCCACCAGCTCGTCGAGCGTGAACGCACGCGGCCGTACGACCCGCAGGGACAGGCACGTCGAACCGACCGCGACCGGCGGCAGCACAGCGTGCAGACGTGTGCCGTCAGGGAGCCGCGCGTCGACCCAGGGGTGCGCGTCGTCGAGCCGTCGTCCGGCCACGGCCGCGAGGCGCTGCGCGAGACGTCGCACGGCCGCCGCGCCCGGAAAGGAGACAGCTGTCAGCTCCAGGCAACCGCCCCGGTCCACCCACACCCGGTCGGGCGCCGAGACCAGCACATCGGTAACCGAAGGGTCGGCGAGCAGCGGCTCCAGCGGACCGGTCCCGACCAGCTCGGAGCGCAACCGCTCGGCCGCGCCGAGCACTTCGGCGTCCCCCAGCACCCGCCCCTGGGCCCGCAACGCCTGCGCCACCCGCGCCGGCGTCGGCTCGGCCTTACTCTCGGCAAGCCACTGCCGAACCTTGTCCAACAGCTCCACATCCACCGGTCCGCCCATATCCGCGCGTCCGCCCGACAGCCCGGCATCCGCAGGCAACCCCACGCCCTTATGCCAGCTTTCTGGCCCCACATCCGCAGGCAGACCCGACACCCGCACACCCGCATGCCGGCCCGGCAACACCGCCTTTGCAGACAGCCCCATGCCGGAGCGTTCATACGACAGCCCCGCGTTCGCGGACAAACCCGTCCCCGCGCCCACCCTCGACGCCCCGGCGTGCACCCGCGTGCCCCCGCTCATACGCTCCCTCCGGCAACCGCGGCCCGCTCCCAGAACTCCACGCAGAAGCGCGCAAGCGGCCCTCTGGCGTCGCCCCCTGGCGGTTCCCCCCGCTCTTGAGCGGCCGACAACCCCGCCTCCACGGGAACTTCGCCCGCCAGCGGCAGCCCGAGGAGACGGGACACTTCCTTGTCGTCCAGGCCGGGTGTGTACGGCCCGCGCACCGCGGCCCGCAGATCGCGCAGGACCATGCCGACCGCGGAGGCGACCCGCCCGGCGGCCGCGACCGCCCGCAACTCGGCGGGAACCACGAGCAGCCCCACGTCCACCTGGGCGAGGGCCTCCGCGACGCCTTCGTCGACCCGGCGCGGCAGGTCCACGACCACCGTGCCGCCCCGCCGCCGGGCCGCTGCCAGCACCGCCCGTACGGCCTCAGGCGCGATGGCGACACAGTCGCCGCGGTCCCAGCTGAGGACCCTGAGCGCGTGCAGCGCAGGCAGTGACTCCTCCAGGGCACCGCCACCAACCCGTCCGCGCGATGTGGCGAACGCCGGCCAGCGCAGACCCTCGGCCGTCTCGCCGCCGAGGAGTACGTCAAGTCCGCCGCCCAGCGGATCCGCGTCGACGAGCAGTGTGCGCCGCCCCTCGCGCGCCGAGGTGACCGCGAGCGCGCAGGCCAGCGTGGATGAACCGGCCCCGCCGCGACCGCCGATCACGCCGACGGTGAGGGCGGGCGGTCCGACTCCTTCGGCCACGTCGGCGATCCGGTCGATCAGCCACTGTTCGCCGTCCGGCAGCAGCAGGACATGGTCAGCGCCGATCTCCACAGCCCGCCGCCACACCCCCGGGTCGTCCTGATCCCGCCCGACGAGCACCACTGCGCGCCTGCGCGGAGCCCCGCGCACGCGCCGCGCGGCATCGTCGCCTACCAGCACCAGAGGCGCCGTCTCCCAGCCGCGTCCCCGCTCGGGCACCCCGTGATTCACCTCGGGCCGGGCGCCCGCCGCGGCGCACAGCCGAAGCAGGTCGTCCAGCAGATCCGCGTCCTCCGTGAGGATCAACGGTCCGCCCTGACGGCCCTCGGCCGCCAACGGAAGGTCACGCGTGATGGCTCCCGCCACGATCTCCATCCCCCTTCGCTGCTGCTTCCACGGAGCCCCTGCGGCCCCGCGGATCCCGCCCGCGCGAAGAACCGGCAACCGGTACTCCATATGACCCGCCGATACGAACCGGCCGTAGCCGGCTACAAGCCGAACCGGCCCTGAACTTCCGCCCGGCGGGACGCGTTGGAATCACGGTGCAGCGATCCCGGAAATCGTGTGGATCTTGCTCGATAACTGTGGACAACTCGGCGGTGTGAATATCGCGTTCACCCATACCGGTGACCCCAGCAGGATTTCCACAGAGCAGTCCGATAGCTACACAGAGTGACGGATCGCGCTTACGTGCGAAGAACCGCCTGAACCCGCACAACGCGGCCCGCGATCAGGAAAGAAGGGGAGAAAACCCACCCGGACATGCGACGACCCCCGCCGGGGGGGAGAGCGGGGGTCGTCCCCACGGCCGACTCGGGGGGGGAGGAGCCGGACCGGGTTAGCACGGTCGCGAACGATCCGTGACTTCCATGGTGTACCCGAGAGCCCTCTCAGGCAAACCCACGCGCCCCACCTTACGCCGAATGGTGGGCGCCTATGCTCAAGCTCGTGGAAAACCACTCCTTGCCCCGCACCGCGGCCTTCTTTGATCTGGACAAGACGGTCATTGCGAAGTCGAGCACGCTCACGTTCAGCAAGTCGTTCTACCAAGGCGGGCTGATCAACCGCCGGGCCGTGTTGCGTACCGCGTATGCCCAGTTCGTCTTCCTCGCCGGCGGCGCCGACCACGACCAGATGGAGCGGATGCGCAAGTACCTGTCTACGCTCTGCCGTGGTTGGAACGTCCAGCAGGTCAAGGAAATCGTCGCCGAGACGCTGCACGACCTGATCGATCCGATCATCTACGACGAGGCGGCATCCCTCATCGAGGAGCACCACATCGCCGGGCGCGACGTCGTGATCGTCTCCACATCCGGAGCGGAGGTCGTCGAGCCGATCGGCGCACTGCTCGGCGCGGATCGTGTGGTGGCGACCCGCATGGTCGTCGGCGACGACGGCTGCTTCACCGGCGAGGTGGAGTACTACGCCTACGGGCCGACGAAGGCCGAGGCGATCAAGGAGCTGGCCACATCCGAGGGGTACGACCTCTCCCGCTGCTACGCCTACAGCGACTCGGCGACCGACATCCCGATGCTCGAAGCCGTCGGCCATCCCCATGCGGTCAATCCCGACCGCGCGCTACGCCGCGAGGCCACCACGCGCGCCTGGCCCATTCTCGATTTCCACCACCCGGTCCGACTGAAGCAGCGGTTGTCCGTGCCGCCCCGGCCCGCCCTGGTCGCGGCCGCGGCGATAGGAGCGGCGGCCGCCACCGCGGGGCTGGTCTGGTACACGAGCCGACGCCGTTCGGCGATGAGCTGAGCCTGCCGAACGCACCCGGGTTCGGCCTCGGCCATCAGCACCCCATGCCGCGATACGGGTGACCGGTTCACTCCCCTTTGAACGTAAAAGTAAAGAAGCACAGCGGGGGGTTCCGCTTCCTCCAGTCCTGGAGTAGAAAGAAGTTAAGGCCCGCGAGACCAAGGAACCTCCGAAAGGAAGCACCTTAATAACGCAACCAAGGCCCACGGACCCAGCATGAACACCGGGCACCCACGCGACGTCGACCCGTCGATTACGGGCCAGCCGCACCAGGCGACGGGCAACAGTTCCCGACCTGATGGGCAATATTTCGAGGACGCATGGTAACCCAGTGAACATGCCAGCGGCGGTACGAATCCCTCGTACCGCCGCAACCTTTTGCGGGCTCGATTCGAGCCTCGGAGCGCAGAAGCTCGTGTCGAAAAGGGCCGACCGTGCTGAACCCTCCGTCGTCGGGTCTCCGCGCTGCGCCAAGCTCTCGGCTTCGCTCGAGAGGGGCTCATGGCCACTCGGCACAGACGCTCCTTCGGCTCACTCGCCGAATATCAGGCCGCCCCTCGTTGCAGCGCCTCACAGACTGCCGTCGACTCGCGCACGCCCAGCTCAATCGCCTTGCCACAGTGGGCGATCCAGGTCGCCATACCTTCCGGGGTTCCGGAGACATAGCCGTCGAGGGCCGCCGAGTAGGCCGCGCGGCCCTGTTCCGCGTGGCCGACCTCGGCCGGGCAGACGGACTTCGGGTCGAGGCCGCTGCCGACCAGGACGATGCGCTCGGCCGCGCGCGCGACCAGGCCGTTGTGCGAGCCGAAGGGACGCAGGGCAAGCAGTTCGCCGTGCACCACGGCGGCGGCCACCAGCGCGGAAGCGGGGCTCCCTGTGATGATCAACTGCGAGAGGCCGTCGAGGCGTCCCGCGACCTCGGTCGCGTCCGGCAGCGGCAGCTCGATCAACGGTTCGTCGACGGGTTCTCCGTCCTGGCGCGGTCGCCCTACGTCGTCCCCCTTGCCCGCGGCCGCCACCAGGTGCAGCCGTGCCAGGACCCGAAGAGGGGACTGCCGCCAGACGGAGAGCAGTTGGCCCGCCTCGGCGGTCAGCCGGAGGGCGGCGCCAACCACCCGGGCCTCGTCGTCGCCGCTGAAGTCGGTGCGCCGGCGCAGCTCCTCGAGGGCCCAGTCGGCACCGGCCAGTGCCGCCGAGCCGCGCGCGCCGCGCAGCGCGGCCTCGGAGGTGATCTCCTCACTGCGGCGCCGCATCATGCGGTGCCCGTAGACCCGGTCCACGGCCTTGCGCACGGACTCCACGGATTCGGCGACGCCGGGCAGCGAGTCCAGGGCCGCGAGCGGATCGGCGTTCGCACCTGTCGTACTCATGAGTGTGACCCTACGCGCCCCCCGTAGCCCGACCGCCCACCCTATGGAGCTGACGCGTCTCAGGTCACCGACCCTCTCCACAGAGATTCACCGACCGCTTCCACGAAGGAGTGGTCTTCTTCACGTTCAGCGGCGTCTCGACTCGGTTCGGCCGCTAAGGTTACTGAATATGAAAATTGCTTTCGTTGGGAAGGGCGGCAGCGGCAAGACCACCCTGTCCTCGCTCTTCATCCGCCACCTTGCGACCACCGGAGCGCCGGTCGTCGCGGTGGACGCCGACATCAACCAGCACCTCGGGCCCGCGCTGGGGATCGACGAGGCGGAGGCCGCCAGGCTGCCGGCGATGGGCGACCGGCTCCCGCTGATCAAGGACTACCTGCGCGGTTCCAACCCGCGGATCGCCTCCGCCGAGACGATGATCAAGACGACCCCGCCCGGCGAGGGTTCTCGGCTGCTGCGGGTATACGAGGACAACCCGGTGTTCGACGCCTGCGCGCGACCTGTGGAACTCGACGGCGGTGCCGTCCGTTTGATGGTCACCGGCCCGTTCACCGAGGCCGATTTGGGAGTGGCCTGCTACCACTCCAAGACCGGTGCTGTGGAGCTCTGCCTGAACCATCTCGTCGACGGCCAGGGCGAGTACGTCGTCGTCGACATGACGGCGGGCTCGGACTCCTTCGCGTCCGGCATGTTCACCCGTTTCGACATGACGTTTCTCGTCGCCGAGCCGACGCGGAAGGGTGTCTCCGTCTACCGCCAGTACAAGGAGTACGCACGCGACTTCGGCGTCACCCTGAAGGTGGTCGGCAACAAGGTGCAGGGCCAGGACGACATCGACTTCCTCCGCGCCGAAGTCGGTGACGACCTCCTGGTGACGGTCGGGCACTCGGACTGGGTGCGGGCCATGGAGAAGGGCCGGCCGCCCCTGTTCGACCGCCTGGAGGACGCCAACCGCCGTGCTCTGCTGAGCCTCCAGGCCGCCGCGGACGCCATGTACGAGCTGCGTGACTGGGAGCGCTACACGCGCCAGATGGTGCACTTCCACCTGAAGAACGCGCAGTCCTGGGGCAATGAGAGGACGGGTGCCGATCTGGCCGCCCAGGTCGACCCCGCCTTCGTCCTGCGGGAGGCGCAGATCGCCACGGCGTGACCCCTACGATGCCCGCCCGGTCGCTATGGCTTGACCGCCATGGAGCCCGGGACACCCTTCGGGGCCGGGGCGGGCTGGGCGGACAGGAACGACGCCCAGCCCTGCTCCGGCGCCCGGCCGACCGTGAGCGTACGCAGCTTGTCCAGCGTCTTCGGGTCCTGGGCGTCGAGCCAGTCCGCGAGTTGCCGGAAGGAGACGCAGCGCACCTCGGCCTTGGTGCAGACGCGCTCGATGGTCTCCTCGACGGCGCGCATATAGGTGCCGCCGTTCCAGGACTCGAAGTGGTTGCCGATGATCAGGGGCGCGCGGTTGCCGTGGTAGGCGCGGTCGAAGCCCTTGAGTAGGCCGTCACGCATCTGGTCGCCCCAGTACTCGTGCATGTCGGGGCTGCCCTGGGTCGTGGTGCCCGACTGGTTGGCCATGAAGTTGTAGTCCATGGAGAGCGTTTCGAAGGTATGGCCCGGGACCGGGACGAGTTGCATCGAGAGGTCCCACAGGCCCTCCTTCTTCTTGGGCCAGGCCTGTTCGTTGACGCCGCTGGTGTCGTAGCGGAAGCCCAGCTCGCGGGCGGCCCGCACGAAGTTCTGCTGCCCCTCCAGGCAGGGAGTCCGAGCGCCGATCAGCTCCTTGTCGTAGTCGAAGGGCAGCGGGGCGGCCGTCTTCAAACCCGCGTTGCTCTTCCAGGACTTCACGAACGACTTTGCCTGGGCGATCTCGTTCTTCCAGTCCTCGACCGACCATGCGCCGACACCGCCGCTGCCGCAGAAGTGGCCGTTGAAGTGCGTGCCGATCTCATTGCCCTCGAGCCAGGCACCGCGCAACTGCTTCACGGTGTCCTCGATGCCCTGCTCGTCGTTGAAGCCGATGTCGGAGCTGCCCGGTGAGTGCTGCGGTGGCCGGTAGAGGTCGCGCTTCTCCTGCGGGAGCATGTACACGCCGCTCAGGAAATACGTCATTGCCGCGTTGTTCTTCCTGGCCACCTCGCGGAAGTGGGCGAACAGTCTCTGGCTGTCCTCACCCGCGCCGTCCCACGAGAAGACCACGAACTGAGGCGGCTTCTGACCCGGTCTCAGCCGCTCGGGCCGGGGCAGATGCGGCTGCGCTCCGGTGAAGGCCGTGGAGCCGTCGCCGATCAGGCGCAACACACTCTTGGGCGCCGGGGCGCCCGCCGCCTTCTTGGCGCCGTGCGTGCCTTCCTTTGCGCCGGTTTCGACCATGTCACCGAACGCACAACCAGCGAGCATCGCGGCGCAGATCGTGGTGACCGTGACGCCTGCGGCGATCCTCTGGGTGGCGACCATCTTCCGCTCACCTTCTTCCTTCAGTGAGGCCAACACGAACAAGGGGTGGCACACGGGAAATCCCGGACAGACCGCACGGGAAATCCCGAACGAACACCGGCAGCTCCGCCAAGATCGCACGGAACCCCGAAGGAATTAGTACGACAAGCCGATCATCAGACTCCTTCACTCGACAGAGCGATTCATTAGGCCATTTGAAGTGCTTTTACGCACACGAGCTTTACCATCCATTACGATTCATTTGCCTACCTTTGATAAATCCCGCCGCTGTACGCCGTGCCCCACGGCCGCACCCAAGCGACCGCGAGTAGCCCCGGAGGAGACGGGAACCATGTCTGCCTGCAGCCCCGCACGAATCGACGACGCTTCGCACACGCCGGACGAGGGCCGGCCGCACAGCCCGCCCCGGCCCCGCCGCCGTGGCCCTCAGATCGCAGCCGCCGATCTCTCCGCCTCGATCGCCGTCTTCCTGATCGCGCTGCCGCTCTCCCTCGGCATCGCGCTGGCGACCGGCGCGCCCTTGCAGGCGGGACTCGTCGCCGCCGCCGCGGGCGGACTGCTGGTCGGCCGGCTCGGCGGAGCGCCACTCCAGGTGAGCGGGCCCGCCGCAGGGCTCACGGTGGTCACCGCCGACCTCATCCAGCAGTACGGCTGGCGTACGACGTGCGCCATCACCATCCTCGCCGGACTCACCCAACTCAGCCTGGGCTTCCTTCGGGTGGCCCGCTCCGCGCTCGCCGTCAGTCCCGCGATCGTGCACGGCATGCTGGCCGGCATCGGCATCACCATCGCCGTCGCCCAGTTGCACATCGTGCTGGGCGGCTCGCCGCACAGCTCCGTCATCGACAACGTCCGTGCGCTGCCGGCCCAGTTGGCCGACCCGCACTCGGCGGCGCTGTCCATGAGCGCCCTGGCCCTGGCCGTACTGCTGCTGTGGTCGCGCGTTCCCGGGCGGGCGGGCCGAGTTGTCCGTACCGTCCCGGCGGCCCTCGCCGCGGTCGCGGCGGCCACACTGGTGGCGACGCTCGCCGGGCTGCGGCTGCCCCGGGTCGACCTGCCCTCCTGGGGCAGCCACACCCTGGCCGGTCTGCCGGAAGGTCCCGTCCTGGGCATCGTCGCGGCCGTCCTGACCGTCGCGCTGGTCGGCAGCGTGGAGTCGCTGCTCTCCGCGGTGGCCGTGGACAAGCTGTCCTCGGCTCGCCAGCACGGGCCGCGTATCCCGCGCGCCGACCTCGACCGGGAGCTGCGCGGGCAGGGCGCGGCGAACATCGTCTCCGGGGCGCTGGGTGGACTGCCCGTGACGGGCGTCGCTGTGCGCAGCGCGGCCAACGTCCAGGCAGGCGCCGTGAGCCGCAACTCCACAATGCTTCACGGCCTGTGGATCGTGGCCGCAGCGCTCCTCTTGGTGCCCGTGCTCGACCTGATCCCGCTCGCCGCGCTCGCCGCACTGGTGATGGCCGTCGGCGTAAAGATGGTGTCGATCAACCACATCCGCACCGTCACCCGCCACCGCGAGGTTCCGGTGTACGCGGTCACGACGGCGGGTGTGGTGTTCTTCGGCGTCCTCGAAGGCGTGGCGATCGGCGTCGCCGTGGCCGTGGCCGTCGCGCTGCACCGGCTCACCCGTACGCGGATCACGCACGAAGAGGACACAGAGGGCGTCCATCGTGTGTGTGTCCGCGGGCAGTTGACGTTCCTCGCCGTGCCACGGCTCAGCCGGGCGTTGCACCTCGTGCCCCAAGGGGCGGATGCCGTCGTGGAGTTGGACGGTTCCTTCATGGACCACGCGGCGTACGAGTCGCTGCACGACTGGCAGAGCGCGCACACCGCACACGGCGGATCGGTGGAGCTGGCCGGGCGAGGAGGCACGCGGATCACCGATCCTGTGCGCAGCTCGCACTGCCAGTGCCGGCCATGGACGCCCTGGCGCAACCACCAGTGCGAGCAGTCGCCGCGGACCGCGACCTCCGACAGGCATCCCCGTGGGCATGAACTGGCCAGCGGCATCAGCGCGTTCCAGCGCAACACGGCACCCCTGGTGCGCGGCGAGCTGGCCCGGCTAGCGCGGGAGGGCCAGCAGCCCTCCCAGCTCTTCCTGACCTGCGCCGACTCCCGACTGGTCACATCGATGATCACCTCCAGCGGCCCCGGCGACCTTTTCGTCGTACGCAATGTGGGCAATCTCGTACCGCTGCCCGGCGAGGAGAGCGGGGACGACTCGGTGGCGGCCGCGATCGAGTACGCGGTGGATGTGCTGGAGGTGCGATCCATCACGGTGTGCGGGCACTCCGGATGCGGGGCGATGCAGGCGCTGCTGAACACCGAACCCACCGGCGCGCGCACGCCACTGAAGCGGTGGCTGCGGCACGGACTGCCGAGTCTGGAGCGGATGGCCTCGAAGGACCGGCCGTGGACGCGGCTCGCCGGCCGTGCACCCGCCGACGCCGTCGATCAGCTCTGTCTGACCAATGTGGTGCAGCAGTTGGAGCATCTGCGGGCGCATGAGTCGGTGGCGCGAGCCCTGCGGGAGGGCGCACTCGAGCTGCACGGGATGTACTTCCACGTGGGCGAGGCCCAGGCGTATCTCCTTACGGACGCGGCGCCCGACGACCGTGCGGGATCAGGCAGCGAAGCCGCGCCCGACGGCGAAGCAGGGCCCCGCGGCGAGGTTTTCGACCAGGTCGTGGCGAGTGCGCTGGGCAACACCCGCGCCGACACCCGCGTCTGACCCACACCCCACCCCCGGACGCACATAAACCCCCGCAGGGTCCCGCGAACGCATCACAAGACACCCCGCAACCGCCCTCGCGAACCCCGCAAAAGCCGCCAACCATCCCGCCCCACGCAGACTCCGCCTCGCGCGAGCCTGAACCGCTCACCTCTCCCGTCCGTGAGAACGTGTGGCCCCCGCCCGCGGGGGCCACACACAATAGGTCTAAACCAAATTTTTTGGACGGCCCTTGTCACCAGGGGCCGACGTCTGATGAGCTGTGGCCGGGACACAACGGACGCCCTGGGAAAGAAGATGTCGTGAGCAACGAAAGCCTGGTCAACCTGCTTCGCGAGGAGCGCAGGTTCGCGCCGCCCGCCGACCTGGCCGCGAACGCCAACGTCACAGCGGAGGCGTATGAACAGGCCAAGGCTGACCGGCTCGGTTTCTGGGCCGAACAGGCGCGCCGGCTGACCTGGTCCACCGAGCCGATCGAGACACTGGACTGGTCGAACCCGCCCTTCGCCACATGGTTCGCGGACGGGAAGCTGAACGTCGCGTACAACTGCGTCGACCGCCATGTCGAGGCCGGTCACGGCGACCGCGTCGCGATCCACTTCGAGGGCGAGCCCGGCGACGGCCGGGCCATCACCTACGCCGAGCTGAAGGACGATGTCTCCCGGGCCGCCAACGCCCTGACGGAGCTGGGTGTTGAGAAGGGCGACCGGGTCGCCATCTACCTGCCGATGATCCCCGAGGCCGTCGTCGCGATGCTGGCCTGTGCCCGCATCGGCGCCGCGCACTCGGTCGTCTTCGGCGGCTTCTCGGCAGAGGCCATCGCCACCCGCATTCAGGACGCCGACGCCAAGCTGGTCATCACCTCGGACGGCGGCTACCGCCGCGGCAAGCCCTCCCCGCTCAAGCCCGCCGTCGACGAGGCGGTCGCCCGGGTCGACGGGGTCGACAAGGTGCTCGTCGTACGCCGTACCGGCGAGCAGGTCGCATGGACCGAGGGCCGCGACGTCTGGTGGCACGAGATCACGCAGAGGCAGTCCACCGAGCACACGCCCGAGGCGTTCGACGCCGAGCAGCCGCTGTTCATCCTCTACACCTCGGGGACAACGGGTAAGCCGAAGGGCATCCTGCACACCTCCGGTGGCTATCTCACCCAGGCCGCGTACACGCACCACACCGTCTTCGACCTCAAGCCCGAGACCGACGTCTACTGGTGCACGGCCGACATCGGCTGGGTCACCGGGCACTCGTACATCACGTACGGGCCGCTCGCGAACGGCGCGACGCAGGTGATGTACGAGGGCACGCCGGACACCCCACACCAGGGCCGCTTCTGGGAGATCGTTCAGAAGTACGGCGTGACGATCCTCTACACGGCGCCCACAGCCATTCGTACGTTCATGAAGTGGGGCGACGACATCCCCGCGAAGTTCGACCTCAGCAGCCTCAGGGTTCTGGGATCCGTCGGTGAGCCGATCAACCCCGAGGCATGGATCTGGTACCGCAAGCACATCGGCGGCGACCGCACCCCGGTCGTGGACACCTGGTGGCAGACCGAGACCGGCTCGATGATGATCTCGCCGCTGCCGGGGGTGACGGAGGCCAAACCGGGCTCCGCGCAGCACCCGCTGCCCGGCATCTGCGCGACGGTCGTCGACGACGAGGCCCGTGAAGTACCGAATGGTAGCGGCGGGTACCTCGTCCTCACCGAGCCGTGGCCATCGATGTTGCGCACCATCTGGGGCGACGACCAGCGGTTCATCGACACGTACTGGTCGCGGTTCGAGGGCAAGTACTTCGCCGGGGACGGCGCCAAGAAAGACGAGGACGGCGACATCTGGCTGCTCGGCCGGGTCGACGACGTGATGCTTGTGTCCGGGCACAACATCTCCACCACCGAGGTCGAATCTGCGCTCGTCTCGCACCCCTCCGTCGCCGAGGCGGCGGTCGTGGGCGCGGCCGACGAGACGACCGGCCAGGCGATCGTGGCCTTCGTGATCCTGCGCGGCACAGCCTCGGAGAGCTCGCACCTCGTGGGCGAGCTGCGGGGCCACGTCAGCACGGCCCTCGGCTCGATCGCCAAGCCCAAGCGGATCCTGCCGGTGGCCGAGCTGCCCAAGACCCGCTCCGGCAAGATCATGCGCCGCCTGCTGCGCGACGTCGCCGAGAACCGTGAGCTCGGTGACGTCACCACGCTCACCGACTCCACGGTGATGGACCTGATCCAGGCGAAGCTCCCGGCGTCGCCCAGCGAGGACTGAGCACGTCCACGTACTGAGCACGTCCATCGAGGGCACCCGGCGACGCGCCGGGTGCCCTGTTTATCCCTACAGTGAAGATCGGCCGAGAAGTCCGACCGCACCTTGGGTAAACTACGGAGAGCGTCAACATCACGACAAGAAGCAAAGGTGCGCCGGGAAGTCTGGTCGGCATGTGTTCTGCTCTGCCTACCCGACCGGAGGTCGACTCAGGTGCCCGCGCCCTCTCCCAGCAAGGACCGAAAGGTCCTCGGACGGCTCTCGCTCCCCGAGCGGAACTTCGTCGCGAAAGCGCTGCGCACCGAGACCGTCGGTGGCATGCTCCTGCTCGTTGCCACGATCGCCGCGCTGCTCTGGGCGAACGCCTCCTTCCGGGAGAGTTACGAGTCCGTCCGCGACTTCCACATCGGACCCGCCTCGCTCGGCCTGGACCTCTCCCTCCAGCACTGGGCCGCCGACGGACTGCTCGCGGTCTTCTTCTTCGTCGCCGGCATCGAACTGAAGCGTGAGCTGGTCGCCGGCGATCTCAGGGACCCGAGGGCCGCCGCCCTCCCGGTCGTGGCCGCGCTCTGCGGCATGGCCGTGCCCGCGCTCCTCTACACGCTGGTCAGCGTCACCGGCGGCGGCTCGCTCGTCGGCTGGGCGGTGCCGACCGCGACCGACATCGCGTTCGCGCTCGCCGTCCTCGCCGTCCTCGGTACGTCTCTGCCGAGCGCCCTGCGCGCCTTCCTGCTCACCCTCGCGGTCGTCGACGACCTCTTCGCGATCCTGATCATCGCGGTGTTCTTCACCGAAGGCCTGGATTTCGCGGCCCTCGGCGGCGCCGTCATCGGCCTCGTCATCTTCTGGCTGCTGCTCAGGACGGGGGTACACGGCTGGTACGTGTACGTCCCGCTCGCCCTCGTCATCTGGGGACTGATGCACAACAGCGGCGTCCACGCCACCATCGCCGGCGTCGTGATGGGCCTGATGCTGCGCTGCACCCCCCACGAGAACGAGGCGCACTCCCCCGGCGAGCACATCGAACATCTCGTACACCCCCTGTCGGCCGGCTTCGCCGTGCCGCTGTTCGCGCTGTTCAGCGCCGGGGTCGCGGTATCGGGCGACGCGATCGGACAGGTGTTCACGCGGCCCGAGACCCTGGGTGTCGTCCTCGGGCTGGTCGTCGGCAAAACGATCGGCATCTTCGGCGGTACATGGCTGACGGCCCGCTTCACCAGGGCCTCACTCTCCGATGACCTGGCCTGGCCGGACGTCTTCGCGGTGGCCTCCCTCTCGGGCATCGGCTTCACCGTCTCGCTGCTCATCGGTGAGCTCGCCTTCGAGGGCGACAGGGTGCTCACCGACGAAATCAAGGCCGCCGTCCTGATGGGCTCCCTGATCGCGGCCGCTCTGGCGGGGACGCTGCTGAAGCTACGCAACGCCAACTACCGCGGCCTGTGCGAGGCCGAGGAGCTGGACGAGGACCTCGACAAAATCCCCGACCTCCACGAGCAGGACAACCCCGCGTACCACCTGCGGATTTGCGGACATCTACGAGCGGAAGGCCGCCGAACACCGCAGGCTTGCCGATGTAATGGCCGGGGCAGGCGAGGAGAATGACGGTCAGGCATGATCTGACACACACGCAAGGCGTCCTCGGGCAACAGCCCAAGGCAGCGGCCTCAAAGGCAGCGGTCCCTAAGGCAGCGGTCCCGGACAACGTCCCAAGACAACAGGAGAACGCGATGAGCGCACCCGACGGCAGCCCGGTCGGCGCCGAACGCAGCATCGGCCAGTTGTTCGCCTCGGCGACGACCGAGATGTCAGCGCTGGTGCATGACGAGATCGCGCTGGCGAAGGCGCAGCTCAAACAGGACGTCAAGCGGGGTGCGGTCGGCGGCGGCGCGTTCGCGGCGGCCGGGGCGGTGCTCATCTTCTCCCTGCCGATGCTGAGCTTCGCGCTGGCGTACGGCATCCGTACCTGGAGCGGCTGGAACCTCGCGGTTTGCTTCCTGCTGTCCTTCGCCGCGAACGTGCTGGTCGCCGGGGTGCTCGCGCTGATCGGCATCGTCTTCGCGAAGAAGGCCAAGAAGGGCAAGGGCCCGCAGAAGACCGCGGCCTCGGTCAGGGAGACGGCGGCCGTGCTGCAGAACGTGAAGCCGCACCCCCGGACGGGCCGGGCCGGTGAGGGCGTCGAGGCTGTGGCACGCTCGTCCTCATGACGGACCCGGCCACCCCTTCGGCACAACCCACCTCAGTCGTACGGCTCGACGTACCCGGAGGGAAAGAGGTGGCCCACCGGGACGTCGCCGCCAACGGCGCACGTTTCCACATCGCCGAAATGGGCGACGGTCCCCTGGTCCTGCTGCTGCACGGTTTCCCACAGTTCTGGTGGGCCTGGCGGCATCAGCTCGTGGCACTCGCCGACGCGGGCTTCCGCGCGGTCGCGATGGACCTGCGGGGAGTCGGCGGCAGCGACCGTACGCCCCGCGGTTACGACCCCGCGAACCTCGCGCTCGACGTCACCGGGGTCGTGCGGTCCCTCGGCGAGCCTGACGCGGCACTCGTCGGCCATGACCTCGGCGGCTATCTGGCGTGGACGGCGGCCGTGATGCGCCCCAAGCTCGTACGCCGGCTCGCGGTCTCCTCGATGCCGCACCCCCGGCGCTGGCGCTCGGCGATGCTCTCGGACATGAAGCAGACCGCGGCGGGCTCGTATGTGTGGGGCTTTCAGCGGCCGTGGATCCCGGAGCGCCGGCTCGTCGCCGACGAGGGTGCGCTGGTCGGTCGTCTCGTACGGGACTGGTCCGGGCCACGGCTGCCGGACGACGAGGCCGTGGAGACGTACCAGCGCGCGATGTGCATCCCGTCGACGGCGCACTGCGCGATCGAGCCGTACCGGTGGATGGTGCGCTCGCTGGCCCGGCCCGACGGCATCCAGTTCAACCGGCGCATGAAGCGGCCGGTGCGAGTGCCGACGCTGCATCTGCACGGCTCGCTCGACCCGGTGATGCGGACGCGGAGTGCGGCGGGTTCCGGGGAGTACGTCGAGGCGCCCTACCGTTGGCGGCTGTTCGACGGACTCGGGCACTTTCCGCACGAAGAGGATCCGATGGCTTTCTCCACCGAATTGGTGAACTGGCTGAAGGACCCCGAGCCGGACCGCTGAGGGCCCTGAGACGGGCTTGTATCAACGGCTTCGAGGCGGGCCGTGGCTGGGGCTGAGCCGAGTCGTCGAGGTGCGTCCGGGCGGGGCTGGCAGATGTGCCAGGGTGGAGCCCGGGTAGCCGTTCGGTGTCCGGGCGGGAACGCTTGTCCTACGAACGGCCCATGCCTGGCGCATAGGCCGATTGGGGGCTCTGGGGGCGGTTATCGACCTTGGGGCTGGGGCAGACGTCGGGGTATGGGCTGGACGCACGACTACAGTGACGCAGCACGCAACCGCCGCTCGGCCAGTGGCCTGAGCTTCCACCAGAGGGGCGCCCCGCAGACGCAGGGCACAGACCCCCGGCTGGGCATCCCGCATATTCTGAGGCGCCGGGCCCGCTGGGTTTCGGCGCGTCTGCGCCACCCTCGCGGCTGAGCCGCAGTTCAGCTCACGGCTGAGACCCTTGGTTGTGGCTGACCCTTTCACGGCCCCTGTTTGGGCCTTGCGGTCCCAACAGCCCGCAGCCGCCCCGGCTGCCCCGGGGCGGCCGGCGCTACAGTGCGCAGCTGTCGCTGTCCACCTGCTGGTTGGCGGTGCGGGCCTGGGCGATGTCCACCTGTACCTCGTCCGCGGTGAGCGCGTACCCCGTCTTAGGGTCGTCGAGGGACTTCGCGAAGACCACCCCGTACACCTTGCCGTCCGGGGTGAGCAGCGGGCCGCCGGAGTTGCCCTGGCGCACGGTCGCGTAGAGCGAGTAGACGTCGCGGCGCACGGTGCCGCGGTGATAGATGTCCGGGCCGTTGGCCGTGATGCGGGCGCGCACACGCGCGGGGCCGACGGTGTACGACCCGTTCTCCGGGAAGCCCGCGACGATCGCGCTGTCACCGCTCGCCGGATCCTTGGACGCGAACTGCAGCGCGGACGCGCGCAGATCGGGTACGTCGAGTACGGCGATGTCGCGTTTCCAGTCGTAGAGCACGACCTTCGAGGCGTACCGCTTGCCCTCGCCGCCTATCTGGACGTACGGCTCATCCACGCCGCCCACCACGTGCGCGTTCGTCATCACGCGGCGCTCGGCGAAGACGAAGCCGGTGCCTTCGAGGACCTTGCCGCAACTCTGGGCGGTGCCGGTGACCTTGACGATGGAGCGCTGCGCTCGGGTGGCGACGGCGCTATGGGCCAGGGCCGGGTCGGGGGCCTGCACCTCGTTGATGGGCTCGTTCGAGAACGGGCTGAAGACCTGCGGGAAGCCGTTCTGCGCAAGGACCGAGGAGAAGTCGGCGAACCAGGTGTCGGCCTGTTCGGGCAGGGCCCTCGACACCCCGAGCAGGACCTTGGAGTTACGGACCTCCTTGCCGAGCGTCGGCAGCGTCGTACCGGCCAGGGCCGAGCCGATCAGCCAGGCGACCAGCAGCATCGCCACGACGTTGACGAGGGCGCCGCCCGTGGCGTCCAGGGCGCGGGCCGGGGACCACGTGATGTACCGGCGCAGCTTGTTGCCGAGGTGGGTGGTGAGGGCCTGGCCGACGGAGGCGCAGACGATCACGACGACCACGGCGACGACGGCGGCGGTCGTGCCCACCTGGGACTCCTCGGTCAGGGCGTCCCAGATGACCGGCAGCAGGTATACCGCGACGAGACCGCCGCCCAGGAATCCGATCACCGACAGAATGCCGACGACGAACCCCTGGCGATAACCCACGATCGCGAACCACACGGCGGCGACCAGCAACAGGATGTCCAGCACGTTCACTGCTTCAAGCCTCGCCTCATCACCTTGCGGTCACCGAACCCCGGCCGGGAGTCCGGCCCGCGGCGCAGCCGCTGACGGGGGGAGCATCCCCCGGGAAAACAGAGCACGGGAGCCACCCTGTCATGTGCGCCAGTCCAGCGGGAGACGCTTCTCGCGGTCCCACGGCCGCTCCCAGCCCGCGTAATGCAACAGGCGGTCGATGACTCCGGCCGTAAAGCCCCACACCAGGGCCGATGCGACCAGGAATGCCGGGCCTGCGTACCCGCTCGGGTGTACGACTGTGGCGCGGTTGGCCGGATCCGTGAGATCCGCCACGGGGACCGTGAAGACCCGCGCCGTCTCGTTCGGATCGACCACTCCGACCGCGCTCGGCTCGCGCCACCAGCCCAGTACCGGAGTGACCACGAAGCCGCTCACCGGGATGTAGAGCGCGGGCAGCACGCCGAAGAGTTGGACGCCTCGCGGGTCGAGCCCGGTCTCCTCCTGGGCTTCGCGCAGAGCGGCCCGCAGCGGCCCGTCGGCCTTCGGGTCGCCGTCCTCTGGGTCGAGCGCGCCACCGGGGAACGACGGCTGCCCGGCGTGCGATCTGAGCGAACTCGCCCGCTCCATGAGCAGCAGCTCGGGGCCCCTCTCGCCTTCGCCGAACAGGATCAGTACGGCGGACTGGCGCCCCGCTCCGTTGGCCGGCGGCAGGAAACGGCTCAGATGAAGAGGCTCCACCGTCTCTACGACGTGCACCACCGGGTCCAGCCAGACAGGCAGGCCGTCCTTGCTCACCGACAGCCTGCCGCCCCGCATGTCGCTCGCGCGTGTCATAGCCACCCCCGTTCTGCTGCTCTCAACGCCTGCGCCCTCGCGGCTCGTTCCGGCATCCGGCCTCGATGCCGGCTCCGGCTCCGGCGCGGGCGGCGGCCGCCCTCGGCGGGTGCGCTCATGGCGAGGGCGCTCCCAGCGGAGGTGCCGGGAGGCCGCCCGCGTCCAGATAGGCCTGCGGGGGCTTGAGGCGCTGGCCCGGGAAGCCGCCCTTCTCGTACTTCAGAAGCTTCCTGGCCTTCTCCGGGTCCGTCTCGCCCTCACCGTACGCCGGGCAGAGCGGGGCGATGGGGCAGGCGCCGCAGGCAGGCCTGCGGGCGTGGCAGATACGGCGGCCGTGGAAGATCACATGGTGCGAGAGCATCGTCCATTCGCTCTTCGGGAAGAGCGCGCCGACGGCTGCCTCGATCTTGTCCGGGTCCTTCTCGTCGGTCCACTGCCAGCGGCGGACAAGCCGCTGGAAGTGCGTGTCGACGGTGATTCCGGGCCGCCCGAAGGCGTTGCCGAGCACCACGAAGGCGGTCTTGCGACCCACTCCGGGTAGCTTGACCAGGTCCTCCAGGCGGCCGGGGACCTCACCGCCGAAGTCGTCCCGCAGGGCTTCGGAGAGCCCCATGACCGACTTGGTCTTGGCCCGGAAGAACCCGCACGGCCGCAAAATCTCCTCGACCTCCTCCGGGTTCGCCGCGGCCAGGTCCTCGGGGGTGGGGTACTTGGCGAAGAGCGCCGGCGTCGTCCGGTTCACCCGCAGGTCCGTCGTCTGGGCCGACAGCACGGTGGCGATCAACAGCTGGAACGGGTTCTCGAAGTCCAGCTCCGGATGGGCGTACGGGTACACCTCGGCGAGCTCACGGTTGATACGGCGGGCGCGGCGGACCAGTGCGGTGCGGGACTCGTTTCGTGGAGGCTTGGCGGGGGGCACTTCGGCGGACGGCACCGCGGCAGGGGCGGTCTTCTTAGCGGTGGCCTTCTTCGCGGTGGCCTTGTTCGCGGTGGCCTTCTTAGCCGCGGTCTTGGCGGCACCATTGGCCGCGCTCTTGGCGAGCGCCGCTTTTCTGGGGGCTGCCGCAGCCTTCGTGGCGGCCACCGTCGCCTTCGTCACCGGCGATGGATTTGTTACTTTCGTCGCTTTCTCCGTTCCGTCGGGGCATTGTTCGCCCACAGCGGAATCGCGAGGTACAACCACCCGCCCAACCCCCTTGGCCTGTGCTCTCACCGGCGATTTGGACACCCGGCCAGCCTAAGGCCCGCCACTGGCATCCGCCCCGGCACCCGGAGATCAGCCCCCAATTAGCCCCCTGCCGCACTGATCGGCACGCCAGTGCGGCAGACTTGTGACTGATCACACCGTTTGGACCGTCCGGCAAGACGGGGAACACGGTCCCCTGGTACCACGGGGAGCAAAATCCCCTGAGCAGGTCGACAAGGAGAGAACTCGTGGACGACGTTCTGCGGCGCGCCCCGCTCTTCGCGGCGCTCGATGACGAGCAGGCCGCGGAGCTCCGCGCCTCCATGAGTGAGGTGACCCTCGCGCGCGGCGACGCGCTCTTCCACGAGGGTGACCCGGGTGACCGCCTGTACGTGGTCACCGAGGGCAAGGTCAAGCTCCACCGCACCTCCCCCGACGGGCGCGAGAACATGCTCGCCGTCCTCGGCCCCGGCGAGCTCATCGGCGAGCTCTCGCTGTTCGACCCGGGCCCGCGCACGGCGACCGCCACCGCGCTGACCGAGGTCAAGCTGCTGGGCCTGGGCCACGGCGACCTCCAGCCGTGGCTGAACGCGCGCCCGGAGGTGGCCGCCGCCCTGCTGCGTGCCGTCGCCCGGCGCCTGCGCAAGACCAACGACCAGATGTCCGACCTGGTCTTCTCCGACGTGCCGGGCCGCGTGGCCCGCGCGCTCCTGGACCTCTCGCGCCGCTTCGGCGTGCAGTCCGACGAGGGCATCCACGTCGTGCACGACCTCACCCAGGAGGAGCTGGCCCAGCTGGTCGGCGCCTCCCGCGAGACGGTCAACAAGGCGCTCGCCGACTTCG
>CAMLJW010000035.1 GCA_946480485.1 uncultured Streptomyces sp.
TCTCGCCGCCCTGCGCACCATGCTCGGCGGACAGCCCGGCCAGATCATGTTCGTTCCCGGTGACGGTGCGCAGGTGGCCGACCAGCTCGGAACGGGGCCACGGAACGAGTCGGCTCCGGGGGCCGGGTCCGCTTCGGCGGCCGCAGCCGTGCAGCCAGGATCCGGGGCATCGGTCGAGACGGTCAGCGGCCGGGTCGCTGCTCTGGTTGCCGATATCGGCAAGCTCGATACCGGCGCCATCGACCACGAGGCGGAGATCGGCGATTACGGCTTCGACTCCCTCGGTTTCACCCGCCTCGCCAACCGGCTCAACGCGGATCTGGGCGTGGACCTGACCCCTGCGGTCTTCTTCGAGTACACGACTGTGCGTGGTGTTGCGGAGCACCTCATCGACATGTTCCCGGCGGAGCTCGCGGAGTCGGCTGGTACCGCCGAAGCGGCCGGTGATGAGAAGAGCTCCGATGTCGCGGAGCGAAACGCTCCCGTCGACGTCACCCCGCCGGCATCGACGCCGGCGCTGTCGCCGGGAGAGGCAGCGCGGCCTGCCGACGAGGACGACCAGGACCCGATCGCGATCGTGGGCATGCACGGCGTTCTCCCGCAGTCCGACGACCTGGCCGAGTTCTGGCGCAACCTGGAACAGGGACGCGATCTGGTCACCGAAATCCCCGCGGATCGGTGGGACTGGCGCGAAAACTACAGTCCCACCTTGGACGGCGAGAACACAACCAACAGCAAATGGGGCGGATTCCTCCGGGAGGTCGACCGGTTCGACAACCGCTTCTTCGGTATCTCGCCGCGCGAGGCGGCGCTGATGGATCCCCAGCAGCGCATCTTCCTGCAGACGGCGTACAAGGCGATCGAGGAGGCCGGCTACCGCCCT
Organism: uncultured Streptomyces sp.; assembly: GCA_946480485.1. Next base: position 884 of record CAMLJW010000035.1, read on the forward strand.
TCCGACCTGGCCAGTGGCAGGACCGGGCTTTATGTCGGGGTGGCCACGCACGACTACTACGAGCTCCTGCGCGAAGTCGGCGTACCCGTCGAGGCGTACACAACGACCGGCCTGTTCCACGCCATCCTGGCCAACCGGGTGTCCTACCTGCTCAATCTGAAGGGCCCCAGCTTTCCTATCGATACCGCGTGCTCCAGTTCGCTGGTCGCTGTGCGGTCGGCCATCGAAGCTATCCGGTCGGGGAGCTGCGACACTGCCCTTGCCGGTGGGGTGAACCTGCTCATCGCCCCGATGATCTACGTTTCGTTCGCGCGTGCCGGAATGCTGAGCCCTACGGGCCGCTGCAAGACATTCGATGAGAGTGCGGACGGCTACGTCAGAGGCGAGGGCGCCGGTGCCGTGCTGCTCAAACCACTGTCCAAGGCGTTGCGTGACGGCGACCACGTGCATGCGGTCATTCGTGGAAGTGCCGTGAACCACGGTGGGCGCGTCAACACGATGACCACGCCGAACCCCCATGCCCAGGCCGAGCTGATCGTCCAGGCCTTCGAGGAGGGCGGCGTCGACCCGGCCACCGTCGGCTACGTCGAAATGCATGGCACCGGAACCGCACTCGGAGACCCGATCGAGATCAATGGGCTCAAGCGGGCGTTCCGAGAGGCGCGGGAGCGAGCAGGCCGGCCCCGGCTGACCGAACCCACCACGGTGATCGGTTCGGGCAAGTCCCACATCGGCCATCTGGAGGCCGCGGCTGGTATGGCCGGCATCTTCAAGGCCGTCCTGTCCATGAAGCACGGGAACATTCCCGGAAACCTGCATATCGAGACGGTCAACCCCCATATCCAGCTGGACGGCAGCCCGCTGCGCATCGCCACCGATACGCAGGCCTGGCCGCGGCTTCGAGATGAGGCAGGCAACGAGCTGCCCAGGCGGGCCGGCGTCAGCTCGTTCGGCTTCGGCGGTGTCAATGCGCACCTGCTCCTGGAGGAGCACCTTGAGGGCAGCGCGGCACCGGAAGCGGAAGCGGAACCGGATTCCGGAGACCGGGTCTTTGTCCTGTCCGCGCGCACCGACGAGCGCCTTCGAAACATGGCACAGGCCCTGGCGGACGCCGTTGCGGCCGGTCGTGAGACAGGCGAGCTCGACACCGGCGGGCACGCGCGCACGGTCGTCGAGATGCGTGCCGCGGTCGCGGACCTGATGGGAGTCGAACCCGGCGAGGTCCCCGTCGAGGAACCGGTGGGGGACCTGGGCCTGGGACTGCTGCGACTGAACAAGTTCTGCGACTGGATATCGGAGAACTACGGCGGCCCGGACAGCTACTACGACGTCGTGGACCGGTCGCTCGACGCACTGGCCCGCAGCCTGGCCTGTCCCTCGGCCCGACGTGCGGCGGCTGTCATGCCCTTGCGGGACCTGGCATTCACCTTGCAACTCGGCCGCGAACCGAAGGAGAGGCGCCTTGCCATCGTGGCGAGCTCCACCGCGGAGCTGATCGGGCATCTCGGCCGGTTCGCCGAGTCCGGCGCAGGCGGTGCCAGCGTGTACACGACCGCGCATAGCGACGGGAGCCCTGCTGAGAAGGCCGAGCTGACCGATCCGCACGCCGTTGCCGAGCACTGGGCGGGCGGCGGCCGAGTGGAGTGGGAACGGTTCTATACCGGAGAGCGTCCGCGTCGCCTTTCGCTGCCGACCTACCCCTTCGAGCGGATCCGGCACTGGATCCCGGAGACGGGGCAAGGCCCCTCGGAGTCCGGACGTGCCCGATCGGCCGGAACGGCCGCGACGGAACCTGATGGCGCCGATACCCGTTCCGTATCACCCAGGAAGTCCCCGACGGTGTGGATGGACGCAAGCGATCCGCTCGTCGATGACCACCGGGTCCGTGGCGAAGCAGTGCTGCCCGGCGTTGCTCACATCGGGCAGGTGATGGCTGCCCTCGGAGACAAGTGCGCCAAGCCGCACCGTTTCACACGCGTTGCGTGGATGAGGACGGTCACCGTGCCTCCGCCCGGCCGCGAGCTGTCGATCGACGTGCATGAGGCCGACGGCTCGGTCTCGTACGAGATACGGGGACAACACGAAGGCGAAGCCGTCACCTTCTCGCGCGGAACCTGGCAGGCCCTCGGCACGGATGGCATCGAGCCGGCGGTCGACCTGGGTCGGATGCGTCAGCGCTGCCCGAAGGCGCTGCAGCAGGATGCTGTGTACCAGCGCTTTGAGGCTCTGGGGCTGTCCTATGGACCGCTCTTCCGCGGAATCAGGGAGATCCGCGGAGGGGCCGGAGAAGCGCTGGCCCGGATCGATGGGGCTGCTGCCGCCCGTGCCAGGGGATCGTTCGGATACCACCCGACCGTGCTGGATGCCGCGCTCCAAGCCGTCACGGCGCTCGGATTCACCGCATCCTCGGGACCTGACCGGCTGATGATGCCTTTCTCCGTGGAGGAGATACGGGTTCTCCGCGACCTGTCCGAAGCAACGCATGTGTACGTACGCAGGCTCGGCCCCGAGGGTTACGACGTCATGGTTCTCGATGATTCCGGTAACCCGTGTGTCTCGATGCGCGAGGTGTCGGTGCGAGGCAAGCAGAACGACTTCTGCCGTTTCTTCTTCACGCCGTACTGGGCGCCCCAGCCGGCGGCCGGGACGGGTGTTCCGCCTCTCTCGCTCCCTCGGTCCTCCGGCGAATGCCTCATCGTGCATCCGCCGCGCTGCTTCGGTCTGGACACCGAGATCGCCCGCCGATACCCGGAGCACGCGGTACGCCGTTACGTCCTGGGGCGCACCACCCGGCGGGTGGGGGAGCGCTCCTGGGAGATCGACGTCAGTGATTCCGACGCGCTCGCGCGGCTCCTGCGTGAGACCGAGCGGACTCAGCACGTGTGGTTCCTCGGCGGTGTACACGACCCAGCGGGCGCGCCTGAGATGCTACCCACCAGTGCGCGCGGGGCCGGTGCCCTGTTCCGTCTCGTCCAGGCTCTGTCCACGGCGGATCGGCTGCGGTCGGTGGAAGACCTCCACATCGTGGTCAACGACGTCCACGATGTCGACGGGCGGCGGATCGGCAACGCACAGGCTGGCAGTCTCGTAGGCTTCGCCAAGTCGCTGGCCAAGGAACTGCCTGCGGTTTCGGTCAACTGCCTCGACATCGGTGTGCACTCCGACCGTCCGGAAACGGCGGACCCGGCGGCGATCACTGATGCGCTGCTCGCCGAACCCGCGCACGCCTCTGGAGAGGAAGTTGCTCTGGCGGGTGGGCGGCGTCACGTCAAGCGCCTCCGCCCGCGGGCGCTCCCGTCGGCGGACCGGAAGGTCTTCCGTGACCGCGGTGTCTACCTCGTCATCGGCGGTACGGGTGGCATCGGCCGCATGCTGGCGCAGCATCTTGCCCGGACGGCAGGCGCGCGGCTGGTTCTGGTCGGGCGCAGGGCCGAGGACGAGCACATCCGCGCGCAACTTGCCGAATTGGCCGCGCTCGGCGGTGAGGCGGTGTACGAACGCGCGGATGTCGCTGACAGCAAGGCCATGGGCGAGGTGATCGCCTGGTCCAAGCGTCGATTCGGTGATCTGCACGGTGTTGTGCACTCCGCTATGGAACTGCGCGACGGAATCGTGGAACGGCTCACCAACGACGACTTCGACGCGGTGCTGGAGCCGAAGCAACAGGGCAGCGCGGTGCTCGCCGAAGCCCTCGCCGACGAGGGGCTGGACTTTCTGCTGCTGTTGTCCTCGGTCCAGTCCTTCACCGGATCGGCCGGCCAGAGCAATTACGCGGCGGCTTCGACCGCGCAGGACGCAGTGGCGAGGGAGTTCGCCCGGCGAGCCCGATTCCCGGTGAAGGTCATCAACTGGGGTTTCTGGGGAACCGTGGGGCGGGTCGCCACCGAGGAATACCGGACTGCCCTGGCCGCACGGGGATTTGGATCCGTGACGCCGGAAGACGGGATCGAGGCGATCGAACGCGTGCTGGCTGCTCCCGACGAGCAGGTGGTCGCTCTGCGCGCCGACGACAGCGTGCTCCATGCGATCGGAGCGGACAGCGGGCCGGGGACGGCGTCGACCGGAGTGGCCGTACTCGAAGGCTCCGCCGGCCTCACGGAACAGCAGGCCGCGTTGGACGAGTTCATCGCTGCTGCTGTGCTTCGTGCGTTCCAGAAGCTCGGGCTCTGGCAGTCGGAGGGCCAGGGCCATGCCCGCACTGGGCTGAGTGACGAAATCGGTGCGTCACCCAGGTATGAGCGCCTCATCGGTGCGCTCGTCCGGATCCTGCAGAGGAACGGCTTGGTGGCACGTGAGGGTGACGTACTTCGGGCGACTTCGCGCATCGACGACCGGTCGGCCGTGCCGTCGGATGCGGAGCTCGACGCCTGGCAGGAGCGGCTCCGGTCGCCGTATCCGGGCCTCGGCGGCCGCCTCGACCTCGTCGGCGCGTGCACACGGGCCCTGCCCGAGGTGCTCGGAGGAGCCCTGCCACCGACCGAAGTGCTCTTCCCGGGCGGCACCACCGACCTGGTCACCGCGATTTACCGGGGTGAGAGGCTCACCGACTACTGCAATGCGTTGCTTGCGGACCAGGTGCGCACGAACGTTCAAAAGGAGCCGAACGAAGTCCGGGTTCTCGAAATCGGTGCCGGCACTGGGAGCACGACCCGTGCTGTGCTCGACCGGCTTCGGGGCGCGCGATCACGCATCCGGTACGACTTCACCGACATCTCACCGCGCTTTCTGCGGCAGGCCGAACGCGAACTTGGCGCGGGTGCCGGGGACGGTGTCGAGCTGCGATTCCGCGAGTTCGACGTGGAGCGTTCCTTCCAGGACCAGGGATTCGCAGCGGGCGGCTACGACCTGGTGATCGCAGCGAATGCACTGCACGCCACCCGCGACCTGGACGCGGCGCTTCGAGAGGCCCGAGGCCTCCTCGCACCGGGCGGCAAGCTGGTGCTCACCGAAGTGACGCAGGTACAGGACTTCCACACCGTCACATTCGGGCTGCTCGACGGCTGGTGGCACTACACGGACCCGGACCGGCGGCTGGAACACGCTCCGCTGCTGGATACGGGAATGTGGCGGTCGCGACTCGAACTCAGTGGGTTCGGCAACGTCGCGGTGCTCGGCAGCGGCGACGCTCCAGGGGAACTGGCACAGCGGGTGATCACGGCAGAGGCGATGGCCGCGCTGCCGACCGTGGCATCCGCTCCGGTCCTGGCACCCGCAGCTGAGACGCCGTCCCACCCGGCCACGGGTGGTGGGTCGACTGGTGGGCCGACGAAGCCCCTGGCGCGCCGCACGGAGGACATCGTGGCCCGGATGGTCGCCGAGTGCCTGAGCATGCCGGTCGAGGAAGTCGATCGGAAGGCCGCGCTGTCGTCCTTCGGGGTGGATTCCATCGTTGGGGTCGAGCTGGTCAACAAGCTCAACCAGGAACTGGACATCGTGCTCAAGACGATCACGATCTTCGACCATCCGTCCGTCACCGCCCTGGCCGACCATCTCGCCGCCAATCATGCGGAAGCCCCCGCCGGCATGCCGGCCAGCGAGGAGCTGCCTGCAGTCCAGGCCTCGGTCGAGGAGGCGAGGAGCGAGCCGACGTACGAGACCTCACCACCTGCTGTGACCACGGTGCCGCCCGCTGACCATGGGACGGTCGCCCCGAGAGGAGCGGTACTCCCCGAGCGCGGCCCCATCGAGGGGGACCTGCTTGCGCGGAATCCGCGTGCGGTGCGGTTCGATCGGCCCGGCCACCCTTCGGGCCTGCGGGTCGTCGACCAAGTTCCCGTGGCACCCGGTCCTGGCGAGATCGAGGTCGAAGTCCGGGCGTTTCCAGTGAACTTCTCGGATTTCCTGGCGGCCAAGGGCCTCTATCCGATGATGCCGGACTTCCCGTTCACACCGGGGGTCGAGGTATCCGGTGTGATCCGCCGAGTCGGGCCGGACGTGTCGCGCTTCGCCCCCGGCGATGAGGTCATTGCCCTCACCAGGCCGGAAATGGGCGGGCAGGCGTCGTTGGTGATCACCGACGAGGACTTTGCGGTACGCAAGCCATCGAACGTCACACACGAGGAGGCCTGTGGCTTCCCGGTGGCGTTCCTGGCGATGTACCTGGCATTGGAGCAGGCGAGGGTCGAGCCGGGGGAGCGCGTGCTCATCCCGGCAGCCACGGGAACCAATGGCTTGATGGCGGTACAGCTCGCTCAGCAGGCGGGGGCGGAGGTGATCGCGACCGCGGGAGCCCAGCACAAGATCGACTATCTTGCCTCCCTGGGCGTCCCGGATGCGATCAACCACCGCGACTCCGATTTCGCTGCCGAGGTGATGCGTCGCACCGAGGGGCGCGGCGCCGACGTCGTCATCAACACCGTCGCTGACGGGACGCTGCAGAAGGGCATCAATGTACTTGCGGCCGACGGCCGCTACGTCGAGATCGCCGTGTTCGGGCTCCAGACCTCCGGTGCTGTGGACCTGTCCCGGATGGTCGACAACCAGAGCTTCCACAGCCTCAATACGAAGAAGTTCTTCCTGCGCCACCCCGACCGCCGGGTCCGTTACATGGAGACGATGGCCTCCCACCTGGAGTCCGGGAAGATCCGGCCGTTGGTCTCCCAGGTGTTCCCGTTCGACCGCGTGGACGAGGCGTACGAGGCCAAGGAGGACCGCGACACCATCGGCCGCATCGTCGTGTCGATGCCCGACACGTCCTACGAGCCCGCGGCAATCGAGGCGCCCGCCGAAGCCCGTGAGCGGCCCGCAGAAACCGGCGGCCCGATGGACATCGCGATCGTCGGGATGTCGGCCAGGTTCCCCGGCGCCGACGACGCGCAAGCGCTGTGGGGCAACCTGGCGGCTGGAGTCAGTTCCATCCAGGAGGTCCCGGAGGAGCGTTGGGACAGTGCGCGGTTCTTCGATCCCGACCCGGCACGGCTCGACACCACCTACTGCAAGTGGGGCGGTTTCCTCGACGATGTCGATCAGTTCGATGCGGAGTTCTTCGGCATCTCCGGTAAGGAGGCCGCCAACACCGACCCGCAGCAGCGCCTGTTCCTCGAAGAGGCGTGGAAGGCACTGGAAGACGCGGGGTACCGCAGCGGCGACCTGAACGGCCGGCGATGCGGGGTGTTCGTCGGCGCCGGGCCCAGCGAGTACCTGACGCGGATGAACAAGGCCGGAGCGGTCAAGCCGGCACAGGTCTTCTGGGGCAACGAGGCATCGATCCTGGCGGCCCGGATCTCCTATTTCCTCCACCTCAGGGGACCGAGCATCGCCGTGAACACCGCGTGCTCCTCGTCCTTGGTCGCGCTGAACCTCGCGTGCCAGAGCCTGCTGTCCGGGGAGAGCGACCTGGCCATCTCGGGCGGTGTCTTCCTGACGCTGGCTCCGGACTACCTGGTGGTGGCCAGCAACGGGACCATGCTCTCGCCGGACGGCAGGTGCAAGACCTTCGACGACTCGGCAGACGGGTTCGCGCCCGGTGAAGGCGTCGGGGTCCTGGTCCTCAAACCGCTGGAGAAGGCGCTGGCCGACGGCGATCACGTGCACGGGGTGATCAAGAGCGCGGCGCTCAACCAGGACGGGAAGACCAACGGGATCACCGCACCGAGCGGTGCCGCGCAGACCGAGGTGGAACTCGCCGCTTACGAGCGCGCCGGCATCAGCCCGGCCACCCTCGGCTATGTCGAAGCGCACGGGACGGGAACGCGGCTCGGTGACCCGATCGAGATCGAGGCTCTGAGCAACGCCTTCCGGGCACACACCGACCGCACGCAGTTCTGCCCGATCGGCTCGGTCAAGACCAACATCGGGCACACCGCCGCGGCCGCCGGGATAGCAGGGGTGATCAAGGTCCTGCTGGCGTTCCGGTACCGGCAGATCCCGCCCTCGCTGAATTTCGAGCGCCCCAACCGCCACATCGACTTCGCGGACACACCGTTCTTCGTCAACACCGAACTGCGCGAGTGGAAGGCGGAGCCGGGAATCCCACGCCGCGCCGCGGTGAGCAGCTTCGGGTTCAGCGGTACCAACGCGCACGTCGTTCTCGAAGAGCCCCCGCAGCACATCCCGTCGGCCGACCGCTCCGACGGTCTGGTCGTGATACCGCTGTCCGCGCGCAGCCGACCGGCGTTGCGGGCCAGGATCCGGCAGCTGGCCGAATGGCTCCAAGGGCCTGGCTCCGCCGTGCCCCTGGGCGATGTCGCGTACACCCTCCAGTTGCATCGCGACCACTTCGAGCACCGGGCGATTTTCCTGGCCACCGACCGCGACGACCTGATACGCCAGCTCAGCGCCACATCGGACGTACCGCCTGTGCCGAAGGAAGCGGGGCCGCTGCGGGAGGTGGTGGCTCGGTACCTCATCGGTGAGGACATCGACTGGGCGTCCGGGTTCCCAGACCGGTCGGCACAGCGGATTCCGTTGCCCACCTACCCGTTCGACCGGTCCCGGTATTGGTTCACCGACGCGGATACCGTCTACGCCGCGGAGACCGCCGGCCTCCCTGAGGGTGTGCGGCTGGTCGCCACCGGAGACTCCACCTACCGCGCCACCGTCACCGGTACCGAGTCGATCCTCGCCGATCACGTGATCGGCGGCCGCAAGGTCCTTCCCGCCGTGGTGTACCTCGACCTCGTCTCCCAGGCAGCCCGGGAGACGGAGGGAGAGACGCATGCCCTCGGTGACGTCCAATGGCTGCGTCCGCTGGAAGTGGGCGACCGGCCGGCGGATCTGGAGCTCAAGCTGTACCCCGGTGATTCGGGCTTCGAGTTCGAGTTCCGCTCAGTCGGCGACACGGGCGTGATTGTGCACGCGCGCGGCTCCGCCGTCCGTGTCGGCAGCGGACCTGAGCGGGTCGATCTGTCCGAGGCCAGGGGTGCCTGCCCGTCGAGCATGGAACCCGAGGAGCTTTACCGGCGCCTGCGCCGTGCGGGACTTCGGCACGGTCCGTCGCTCATGACGGTGTCAAAGGTGCGGTACGGCCCGAAGGCCGCGCTCGCCCGGCTGAAGCTGCCGGACAGTGCAAGCGAGGCATCCAGTGATCACGCGCTGCCTCCGACGCTGCTGGACGGTGCCATGCAGGTGCTGGGCGTATTCGACGACCCCGGTTCGCAGGAATCGGCTCCGCAGATTCCGCTCTCGGTCGAACGCATCGACTGGGCCGACACCCTCCCCCGTGAGTGCCACGCATACGTCGAGTCGCGTGGCGGCAGGGGCGGCCTGCGTGAATACGACATCCGCCTGGTCGGCGACGACGGGTCCGGACTGGTCGCGCTGACCGGACTCGTGATCAAACGGGCCGGCGACTACACCCGCTCGGTGTCGGCCGCCCAACCACGCGATGACCTGCGCACCTTGTTGCTGCAGGTCCGAAAAGGCGACATCGGAGAAGAGCAGGCCCGCGCGGCCATGGAGGCGATCCTCGGTGACTGAAAGCCATGACCGCGACACGGTTCTCAAGCGGATCAGGTCCGGAGAACTCGACGTCGAAGACGGAATGCGGCTCCTGGAGGGCGGTGTCGGCCGGCGTTCGAAGAACGGCGGGTCGGACACTGTCGCTCCGGTGGAGCGCGAGCCTGTGCGCCGGCCAGGCCTGGGGGAACACCTGCGACATGTTGTCGCCGGTGAGGCGGAGATACCGGTTGACCGCGTCAAGCCGCACAGCTCCCTGGAGGACTTCGGCTTCGATTCAGTGATGGCACTCAACGTTGTGCGGGCTCTCGAAGCCGACTTCGGAAAGCTGCCGTCCACCTTGCTGTTCGAGTACCGGACCCTTGCCGACCTGGCCGAGCACCTGAGCACCCGGTACCCCGGGGCAGCCAGGCGACTGCTGGCCCGGGAGGCTCCGGTCGTGGAGGGCCGGGTGTCGTCCGCCGACCGGGTGCCGGCGCCTGGGCCTCGGCAGGACAAGCCGGCTCCTGATACCGACCGTGCCAGCGATGCCATCGCGATCGTCGGAATCAGTGGGCGGTTCCCTCTTGCCGATGACCTGGACCAGTTCTGGGACAACCTCGCCGCGGGGCGGGACTGCATCACGGAGATCCCCGCGGATCGCTGGGACCACCGCGAATACTTCGACCCGGAGCCCGGCAAGGCCGGCAAGAGCTACACCAAGTGGGGTGGATTCCTCCGCGACGTGGCCGCCTTCGATGCGGAGTTCTTCCACATCTCGCCCCGCGAAGCAGAGCGGATGGACCCTCAGGAAAGGCTGTTCCTCGAAGAGGTATGGCATGCCCTGGAGGACGGTGGCATCACCCGGTCCCAGTACGCCGACCGGGAGACCGGCGTCTACGTCGGCGTCATGTACTCGCAGTACCAGCTCTTCCAGGCCGAGGAAGCGCTGGTCGGCAACCCGTTGTACCTGGGCTCCTCGTACGCCTCCATCGCCAATCGCGTCTCCTACGCGTTCGACCTCACCGGCCCCAGCATGGCGGTCGACACGATGTGCTCGTCGTCGCTCACCGCCATCCACCTGGCCTGCGAGGCGCTGTGGCGAGGCGACATCGACATGGCGATCGCCGGAGGCGTGAACCTGAGCCTTCACCCGGCGAAGTTCCACGACCTGAGCCAGGGGCGCTTCGCCTCGACCGACGGTCGCTGCCGCAGCTTCGGCGCAGGAGGGGACGGTTACGTCCCGGGAGAGGGCGTCGGAGCCGCCGTGCTCAAACCGCTGAGTGCGGCCGAAGCCGACGGTGACCGCATTCACGCCGTGATCAAGGGCAGTACGCTCGGCCACGGCGGCAAGACCAACGGCTACAGCGTCCCCGACCCGCAGGCCCAGAGCCGGGTGATCTCGACGGCCCTGAGACGCGCCGGGATCAGCCCTGACCAGGTGAGTTACGTAGAGGCGCACGGCACCGGCACCTCGCTCGGAGACCCGATCGAGATTGCTGGTGTGGAGCAGACGCTGGGTGCATCCAACGCACGGGCCGACCGCTGCGCCATCGGTTCGGTGAAGTCCAACATCGGCCACCTGGAGAGTGCGGCGGGGATCGCGGGGCTGGCCAAGATTGTGCTGCAGCTCCGGCACAAGCGACTGGCCCCGTCCCTGCACGCCGAGGAGCTCAACCCGCACATCGACTTCGAGGACACCTGTCTGACCGTGCCGCGGGACGGGCGCCATTGGTGGCCCGCCGCCGGTACGGATCGCAGGATCGCCGGGCTGAGCTCCTTCGGCGCCGGGGGTGCCAACGCCCACCTCGTCATCGAGGAGTACCCGCTGGACGGACCCGTGAAGGGCGCGGGCGCCGACGGCCGGCAGCTGATCGTGCTCTCGGCCCGAACTGAGAAGGCCCTGCGCGCCCAGGCCCAGGAGCTGGCCGAGGCCGCAGCCCATGGCGACCGCGACGCGAGCTGGCTGGCCGCCGCCGCTCACACGCTCCGGTGCGGCCGGGAGGCTCTTGAAGAGCGGCTGGCGGTGCTGGTCGAAGGAGTCGGCGAGCTCGAGGAGGCGCTGACGGAGTTCGCACGGACCGGCCGGGCACCCGGGGTGTTGCGCGGCACCGTCGACCTGGCCGAACCGGGGCCGCAGGTGTCCGCCGACAGTGCCGGCCTTGAGCACATCGCCCAGTTGTGGATTGAGGGAGCCGGGGTCGACTGGACCGCGGCGGGTCCGAGGCTGCCGAAGATCTCGCTGCCCCACTACCCCTTCGCCAGGGAACGCCACTGGCCAGATCTCACGGCCCGCAAGCACGGTGCCGCGGTCGCGGCGAGACTCCCTCCGCTGCTGCATGCCGATCTGTCGCTGCCCGGACGCCAACGGTTCCTGACTGTACTGGACGCCTCGCACCCATTGGTCCGGGACCATGTGATTGCGGGTGAGCCGACGCTGCCGGGCGCGGTATTGATCGAACTTGCACGAGCGGCCGGTGTGCACTCGGGGCTCGGCGAGGCGATCAGCGTTCGGAACACGGTTTTCGAAAGTCCGGTGGCGGTCGGCGATACCGGATGTGAATTGTCGATCGAGCTCACCCCCGCCGGGGACGGCGCCGACTACGTGGTGTTCGGTGGCCGTGACGGGCAGGACCGCCCCGTGTATGCCCGGGGGCGGTTGGACCGTACCGACCGAGAACCCGTGGAGCGGATTGACGTTCCCGGTCTCGAACGGGCCGACGAGCGCATGGAAGGGGACCTCTGCTACCAGGCACTCCGCGAACGTGGGCTGAGCTACGGCCCGGAGTTGCAGGTCCTCCAGGAGATCACGGTCGGCGACGGATACGCGCTCGGTAGACTGCACCGACCGAGTGGCCCGGACGAATACGGACTGCATCCGTCGTTGCTCGACGGGGCCTTCCAGGTACTGGTGGCTTTCCACAGGGACGACGCGCGGACGCGAGTCCCCTTCCTCGTCGAGCGAGTGGAGGCGCTGGGCGATCTCCCGGACGAGTGCTGGGTCTATGCCGTGCCGCGGGTCCATGGACCGGAGTCCGATGTTTCGGCCGCGCAGGTCTTCGATCTCGCCATGACCGATGCCGAGGGCACCGTCGTGGCTCGGGTTCGCGGCCTGACAGTACGTCCGGTGCTGGACAGTGATCCCGAGACGGTCCTACTTGGCGGCAGCTGGCGCCAAGCCCCGCTGCACACCGCAGCGGATGAGCTGCGGGGCACGGTGCTCGTGCTGGACGATGACGCCGAGCTGGCACAGGGGCTTGCAGCCGGGCTGTCCGGCAGTGTGGTCCGGGCGCGGCCGGGTCGAGAGTTCCGGCAGATCGATGCCGCGCTGTATGAGTTCAATCCCCGTGATCCGGATGACCACCGCAAGCTGATCGACGAGGCCGGGACGGCAGCACCGCTCGCCGCGATCGTGCATGCCTGGTCGCGTGGCCCCGCCGCTGACGGGGAGGCGGTCTCGGCGGACCTGATCGACCAAGGTTTCCACTCGATGCTGGCCCTGGCCACGGCCCTGTCGGCCGGCGCGACCACGCCGGGCCTGCGGGTGCTCTATATGTACCGGGCGGACGGGACCGTACCCGCGTTCTCCGCCGTCGCGGCGTTGCAGCGAACCCTGCAGGCGGAGAAGCACGAAATCAGCTGCACTGCCGTCCAACTCGTGCCCAGCGGGGCAGAATCGGCATCCGCGAGCCACGTCGCAGCCGAGCTCAAGCGGACCGGAGCCGAGACCGCACTGGTGCGTTACGACCACGACGGCGTGCGGTGGGAGCACGGGCTTTCCACGGCCGACGACCACTCCGGCACGGCCGGTGGGACGTTCCGTAAGCGAGGTGTGTACCTGTTGACCGGGGGCCTGGGCGGACTCGGCCGGCAGCTGGCCCGCCACCTTGCGCAGAACTGGCAGGCCCGTCTGGCCCTGTCGGGGCGTTCGGAGCTGAGCGACGACGGCGCGGCATTCCTCGAAGAACTCCGGTCGGATGGCGGCGACGCGATCTACCTGCCCTGCGACTGTTCCAGCGAAGAGGGTGCGCGTGAGCTCGTGAGCGCGGCCGAGGCCCGCTACGGGCGCCTGGACGGCGTCATCCACCTCGCAGGTACGCTGCGCGACCGTCTGCTCGCACACAAGCAGCGCGAGGACGCCGAAGCCGTGCTGCTCCCGAAGGTCTGGGGTGCGTACGCACTGGACCGGGCGACGCGCGAGATACCGCTCGATTTCTTCGCACTGTTCTCGTCGGCAAGTTCGGTCATGGGGATTGCGGGGCAGGGCGATTACGCGTTCGCCAATGCATTCCTGAACCATTTCGCCGACTGGAGGGAGGAACGCCGAGTCGCCGGGCAGCGGTCCGGCCGTACGGTCTCGATCGCCTGGCCGTTGTGGGAAGCCGGCGGCATGGACGTCGACGATGCGGCGAAGGAGTACATCGAGCGAAACCTCGGCTGGCTGCCGCTTCCGGTCGATGCGGGCATGCGGCTGTTCACTTCGGCACTGCAGCGAGGGTCTGCTCAGCAGGCCGCCTTCTACGGCCACCGCACCCGGATCCTGCAGTCGCTGGACGGCGTGGCGCGGTCCGGGGAGGAACACGTGTCCACTCTGCAGCAGCCGGAGATCGCGTCGGAACAGGTGCCGCCCATCGCTGTGGCGGCGTTGCGGGATCACGTCGCGCGAATCGTCGCCGCGGAGCTGAAGGCCGCGGGTGGGCGGCTCGACACGAGCAGGCGCTTCGAGCAGCTCGGTCTCGAATCGGTGATGGCCATGAATATCACGCGCCAGTTGGAGAAGATATTCGGCGAATTGCCGAAGACGTTGTTCTTTGAGTACCAGAACGTAGATCAGCTCTGCGAGTACTTCGTCACGACCCGTCCAGGCGCCGTGAACACGCGGTTCGGGGCGTCGTCCGCACAGGGGCAGCCGGAGCGGACGCGTCTTCAGGTGCAGGCTCGTGCCGTCGCGGCCCCAGAGCCCCGGCACGTGTCCCAGCCTTCCGCAGACGAGCCGATCGCGATCGTCGGTCTCAGCGGGCGCTATCCGATGGCCGGCTCCGTCGACGAGCTGTGGGAAAACCTGAAGCAGGGCCGGGACGCCATCACCGAGGTCCCGAGCACCAGGTGGGATCACGACCGCTTCTTCGACCCGGAGTCCGGCCTTCCTGGCATGTCGTACAGCAGGTGGGGCGGATTCCTCGACGGCGTCGACCTCTTCGACCCCCGCTTCTTCGGTATTTCGCCTCGTGAAGCCCGCCAGATGGACCCCCAGGAACGACTGTTTCTGGAGACCGCATGGCACACATTCGAGGATGCCGGCTACGCCCGGGGCTCGCTGCCCGGCAGGGTCGGTGTCTTCGCCGGTGTGATGTACACGCAGTACCAGCTCTACGGCGCCGATCCGGCGATGCAGGCCAGCGGCTTCGTCCCCGGCTCGCTGTCGTCCTCGGTGGCCAACCGGGTGTCCTACGCACTCGATCTGCACGGGCCGAGCATGGCCGTGGACACGATGTGCTCGTCCTCGCTGACCGCCCTGCACCTCGCCTGTGCGGCGATCCGGCTAGGCGACTGCGATGCGGCCCTCGCCGGCGGGGTGAACACGATCCTGCACCCCAACCGGTACCTTCAGCTCAGCCAGGGCAAGTTCGCCTCGTCCGACGGACGCTGCCGCAGCTTCGGTGCGGGCGGCGACGGCTACGTTCCCGGTGAGGGCGTCGGAGCGGTCCTGCTCAAGCGCCTTTCGCAGGCAGTGGCCGACGGCGATCACATCTACGGAGTGGTACGCGGAACCGCCGTGAACCACGGTGGGCGTACCAATGGGTTCACCGTGCCGGCTCCGGCGGCGCAGAGCGATGTCATCGGCCTCGCTCTCGACCGGGCCGGCGTCGCGGCCTCCGAGATCGGCTATGTGGAAGCCCACGGCACCGGCACATCGCTGGGCGACCCCATCGAGATCGAGGCCCTCTCGCGGGTGTTCGGTTCTGCCCGTGCCGACGGCGCGAGGTGCCCGGTGGGTTCGGTGAAGTCCAACATCGGCCATCTCGAATCGGCGGCGGGCATTGCCGCGCTCACCAAGGTGCTTCTGCAGATGCGGCATCGCGAACTGGTGCCGTCACTGCACTCCGACGAGCTCAACCCCAACATCCGTTTTGCCGACGGTCCGTTCCGCGTCCAGCGCGCAGGCGAACCGTGGTCCCCGCTCACCAAGCGGGACGGCGAGCTGCCCCTGCTGGCGACGGTGAGTTCCTTCGGCGCGGGTGGATCCAATGCGCACGCGGTCATCGAGGAGTATGTGCCCGACGCTGCTGCAGCCTCCTCGGACAGCGGACCCGAGCTGATCATGCTGTCGGCCCCGACGGCGGACCAGATCCGCGAGGTGGCCGGATCGCTCGCCGATCGGATCGCTCCGTCTCGCGCAGTGGCAGGCACCTCCAGCTCTTCGGCGGACCTGATTACGGCGGCGTCCGAGATCCTGGGCGTGCCGCCGGAACAGCTGGATGCGGAGGAGGAGCTGGCCAACCTCGGATTCGACACCGTGACGCTGGGGCGGTTGGCAGACCGCCTTGCCGAAAGGTGGGGAGTCCACCTCGCCGCACAGGAACTGCTGGACCTCGGTACGTTGCACTGCATCGCGGAGAAACTCCCCGCTGCGCGGCCTGACGCGGATGACGAGACCGGGACGTCACCGGACGGCCTCCGGCTGCGCGATATCGCCTTCACCCTCGCGGCCGGCCGGGAACCTCAGGACGAACGCGTCGCGTTCGTGGCACGTGACATGGCCGACCTCGGCGCGAAACTGCGTGATTTCGCTTCCGACGCGGCCGTGGACGGCCTGGTCAGCGGCCGGGCAGCGAAGTCCGGGGCGAACGGTGGGCTCGCGGGTCTGCTGACCGGCAGCCACGCGGCAGACTTCCTGGACGCGCTCCGCCGCGAGGGCGATCTCCCTCGTCTCGCCTCGATGTGGGTGTCAGGAGTGGACCTGGCGGGTTCGGGTCTGCCGACGGACAAGGGTGCTCGGCGGGTACCGCTGCCGGGAACGCCCTTCCGTCGTGAGCGCTACTGGGTCCCCGAGGAGGCGGCGCCGAAGGCGCCCGAGGCTGTGCTGCACAACGGCGTGGCGGAGGCGACGCCGGCATTAGCAGAGGAAACTGTCCTCCAGCCGCTCGGCCACGACGTAACTCCGAGCAGTTCGGAGCTGCCAGGCTCCGGTGCCGTTACCCCGCGGACAGCCTCCCACGACGAGGTGCGGGACACGATCACCGAAGTGATGGCCGCAGTGCTGGAGATCCCCGCTGCCGAATTCGACCTTGACGCCGCCCACGTGGAGTTCGGCGTCGACTCGGTGCTCGCCGTGGAGATCGTGGAACAGATCAACCGCGCCCTGGGCGTCGGGCTCAAGCCGACGGACTTCTTCAGCTACTCGACGATCCGCAAGCTCACCGAGCACGTCTTCGTCCAGGACCCAGTCCTGTCGGGCCCCGCTTCGACCGCGACAGAGACGGAGCAGCGCTCCGGTGACAGGAAGGTCTCTGTCCCAAGGCAACCGGTGGTAGCTGAATACACGGCCCCGGCGGCCGTCGGCTCCGCGTTCCCGGCCGAGGCCAGGCCCACCGACATTGCCGTGGTCGGCATGTCAGGCCGGTTTCCCGGTGCCCGGAACCTCGACGAGCTCTGGGCGAACCTGGTGGCCGGCCGAGATCTGGTCGGTGAGATACCACCGGAGCGCTGGGAGGTGGCCCGGCACTGGCACCCCGACACTCAGGAGCCGAACAAGACCTACAGCAAGTGGGGATCGGTTCTGGAGGACATCGACCAGTTCGACCCGGCCTTCTTCGGGCTGTCTCCGCGCGAAGCACGCCTGATGGACCCACAACAGCGGCTCTTCCTGATGGAAGCGTGGCGTGCCTTGGAGGACGCCGGGTACTCGGATCGGTCCTTGGACGGACGGGACTGCCACGTCATGGTCGGGACGGGCATGGGTGACTACCACCACCTACTCAAGGCCAACGGTGTCCCGCTCGAGGGCTACACGTTCATGGGCACCCATCCGGCGGTGCTTGCATCCAGGCTGTCCTATCACCTCAACCTGACCGGTCCGAGCCTGGCGGTGGACACTTCGTGCTCGTCGTCGCTCATGGCCGTCCACCAGGCGTGTGAAGCAATCCGCAGCGGGCAGACAGAGCTGGCGATTGCCGGTGGCGTCGCGGCGTTGGTGACACCGGAACTGCACGTCCTGGCCAGCAAGGCCGGCATGCTGTCGCCGACCGGCAAGTGCCGGCCGTTCGACGACCAGGCCGACGGTTTTGTGCCCGGTGAAGGCGTCGGGGTCGTGGTGCTGAAGAGCCTGGCGAAGGCATTGGCCGACGGCGATCACGTGCACGGCGTGATCGCGGCCACCGGAGCCAACCAGGACGGGCGTAGCAACGGGCTGACCGCGCCGAGCGCGCCTGCGCAATCAGCGCTGCAGACCTCGACCTACCAGCGGTTCCGGGTCGACCCAGCCCAGATCAGCTACGTCGAGTGCCACGGCACCGGGACCAAGCTGGGCGACCCCATCGAGATCGAGGCGCTGCACAAGACATTCGGGGAGGGCCTGGGCAAGGCGTCGTGCGCGGTGGGATCCATCAAGTCCAACCTCGGGCACACCCTCACTGCGGCAGGGGTTGCCAGCCTGCTCAAGACCCTGCTGTGCCTGCGGCACGGTCAGCTGGTGCCCTCGCTGCACGCCGCGACCCCGAACAGGTACATCCCCTTCGATGACAGCCCCTTCCGGGTCACCACCGAGGCACAGCAGTGGCGGACTCCTGCAGGTGTTCCGCGGATGGCCGCTATCAACTCCTTCGGTTTCAGCGGTACCAACGTTCATGTGGTGGTGCGGGAAGCACCGCCGGCGGCTCCGCGGGAACCGGAGGCGGCCGGGCACCGCAAGCTGTGCCCGGTATCGGCCAAGACTGCTTCGGCTCTCGATGAGCGGCTGCGCGAGTTGTCGAGCTGGCTCGCCGGCGAGGGAGCCCGCCACGAATGGCGGGACATCGTCCGCACGCTTGCCGTGGGACGGTCGCATTTCGAGGTACGTGCGGTGTTCGAGGCAAGCAGCCCCGAAGAGCTGCGTGAGCAGATCGACGACTGGAGGCGCGGCAACCAGCGGCGTGTCGAAGGTCGGCCCGGTGGTCTGGCGGATCGGTACCTGGCCGGCGAGTCGATCGACTGGTCGACCGTGGACGGTGATGGTCAGGGCACATGCATTCCGATGCCGACCTATCCGTTCGCGCGCGAAAGTTACTGGGTTCCCGGTGTGGACGTGAGCCGGTTCCCTGGCGCGCGAACCAGCCATCCGCAACCGGAGGCTGTCGAAGCCGACGGCGAGAAGGTCTTCACCTACCAGCTCAGCCCGGATCAACCGCTGGTCGCCGACCACGTCGTCGATGAGAAGCCGCTGCTGCCCGCTGCAGGCCACCTCTCCTTCGTGCACCAGGCACTGCAGGAGGTATTGGGCACGACCACTGTCACGCTGCGGCGGGTCGTATGGCTGAGGCCAGTCTTCGTCACGGAGAAGCGCACCATCCAGGTCGCTGTGCAGGACCTGGACGGCGAGCGGTTCTCGTTCCAGGTACGCAGCACCGGTCCTGACGGCGCGGTCATCCAGCACAGCCGTGGAGAAGGGCATGTCGGTGCCGGATCGGATGCGCCGGCAGTGCTCGACGAAATCCGGGAGCGGTGCACCGGCTCGGTGTCGCGACGCGACCACTACGAGCGCTTCGACCGCATCGGCGTGCTCTACGGAGCGGAATTCACCAGGGTGCAGAGCATCCGCATTGACGGCGCCACCGAGGCGCTGGCAACCCTGGAACGAGGTACCGACGACTCCGTGGTTCCTGCGGGGATGCTCGACGGTGCCATCCAGTCGGTCGCGGCCCTCCAACCGGAGACCGAGGGACAACGACCCCACGTGCCCTTCGCCATGGAGGAGATCCGCGTCGTACGCCCCGTTCCGCGTACCGGATTCGCGCACATCCGTCAGTCCAAGCCCGGAGAGTGCACCGTGTCGATCATCGACGAGGCCGGGCGGCCGTGCGTCGTGATCGACGGAATGGCCTACCGTGAACTCAAGGAGCCGGTGCGGACCGAGCTCTATCAGCCGTACTGGCGGCGACAGGCCCCGCAGCCCCGCCCGGACACCAGCTCGCCCTCCCGCGTACTCCTGGTCGTCCCGCCGGACGAGCCCGGCCTCGCACCGCTTCTCGCGGAGCGTCACCGTGATGCCGAAGTCGCTACCGTCCGGCTGGACGACTCTGCCGCGGCAGCGGCGGCGGCGCTGGCCTCCGGCCCTCTTCCAGACCGCATCTACTTCCTCGGGGGGCTTGACCAGGCCCCGGGCGCGGACGCCGTGACACCGCCGTCCGAGGTCGTGGAGCGGGCCCAGGAATACGGGGTGCGGTCGCTGTTCCGGCTAG